>NZ_JBMDJD010000033.1:0-59124 GCF_057809015.1 Pseudomonas sp. FG6 | reverse complement strand
AACCATTTCAGGGCCGCTTCGCGCCCCAGCGGGAGCAAGCTCCCTCGCCACAAAAAAAACCCGCATTGCAACGCCAACCGCGTTACTTCTCCCAATCAGCCTTCGCAATATGCAACCCATGCAGCCCCTTGTATGCCGCCCGCTCCGGCTGGCTCCAGCCCTGCAGCAAAGCATCCTCCAACCGATAAATCTCCACCCCCAACGGACGACAGACGCTCAGGGGATCCTGCGCATCCGGCCCCCACATCGCCAGCGACAAGTCACCACCGGGACACGTAGACAAGGCACACAACAGATCGATCTCGGCAAAGAACTCCAGGTAATCCCCCTTCTGCGCCGGACAGGCCTTCATGAAGTACATGTCGTCGTGGTTCAGGCCCGTGCACTGGAAAATATTCAACACATCATGCACGTCGAACTCCGTCAGACCGTGGGGCAGCACCGCACGGGTGAGGTTCGAGTGACAGTGATGATGGAAATCCTCCCCGGTCAGCATCTTGTTCACATACGGATCACAACGCGTCCCCAGCAGATCGTGCAGGCGTCCACCGTGTTCGTCGATGCCGTAGCCGGCCAGACTGTCATCGGTGATGGTCACCAATGGCCGCAGGAACGGCAGATTCGACCACAACCGATCATGGGTACTGACATGGGCGCCCTGAAGCTGCCGGGTACGCGCCGCCCACAGGCGTTCGCGCGGGTCGTTGGCATTCCAGACATTGAAATCCCCTACCTGCGGACCTACCGGGGTGGTGACGCGGAACACATGACCGGCTGGCACATGCCAGGCGCGACCGGTGCGGATGGGGACCTCGAACTGTTCGATCAGGGTGCGCTTGTCCTGCTCAGTGCGGATGCGGTCGTAGAAGGGCTTGTCCACCTGCAGGGCAGAACCTTTGCTGACCTGGTAGGCGGCTGGGTAGTCTTTGTACATGGCGACGGTCCTTTTGATCAGTTTGGCTTGGCGGAGGTAAGCGGGTGCAAAGTATGCGATCCCTAAACCTCGCCTACCATATGGCAGGCTCAGGTTTACCGTGGCACTCCAGATGAGCAGTTCAATGGCAACAAGGCTCCGTAGTCCTCTACCGATCTGGCCTGCTGCAACCGCTCCGGTACGTGGCGTAACCACATATGAGTTTCCAGGCGGCTCCAGTTGTTCGACAGATATTACACCGCCCTGCCCAGTGCACTTTGCGCCGCTACCTGCGACAGGGTTTTATCCGTTCACCTCTTCAGTTACTGCAACATCGACAAGCGGATGCAATGACAGCCTCAGCCGAAGGTCGTCGTCACCGGAGACGAGACAACTGGAGCATCAAGCTCTGCTTACTGATTGGGTATGACTCGTCCCCGCCGGCTATTTACAAACTGAAAAAGTCTTATGGAAACTGCCTTGTGATGCCTTTCTGTAAAACTTGCAACGAGACAGGCAACAACATTGGAAATAAACAACGCGAGAAGCAAGCCATCCAACCCGGACCAGCCGCCACGCTGCAACCAGAACAAAATCGTATAATGAGTCAAAAAAAGCGTAAAACTATAACCCGCCAAAAAACCAAGCAGGTTAGAAGTGAAGGGGCGGCATTCCGCTCGATCAGAATTATAATGCACCGCTAAGAAAAGCAACCCAATGGAAAGCAGCACCCCTGAGAAAATATTATAGGCATCGAGGCTTTTCATATAACCAACTGCCGCTATGGACAAGGCAAAGAATGCTATATATTTCGGAGCAACCCTAAGCTTAAGACGCTCAAAATAAAATGCCCCTAGAGCACCGAAAAACCATATAACTTCTAAATGGCCTGCTTCGCCCTGCGAGTTTACGTAAAAAGTATAGTATCCACCGCAACCTATACAGAGGCTTGACAGGATCCAATTTCTCCTAAAAAACACGATCCCGCCAAACAGGATGTATAGCCACCATTCGAACATCAAGCTCCAAATCGGCCTCATAGTCCCCAATGGCACACTTGGTTTCAACGCAAGATTACTCAAAAAATTACTAACACTTAAATTCTTGTGAAGGTTTCCCTCCCCGACAAAAAAATTGCACGCATAATCCACTACCAATACAAAAATCAAACAAGGCACAAGAGTTGTATATATTCGAGAGAACCTATCCACAAAATACTTAATATAATCCCCCCCTTTATACTCAAAATTCGCCAACACACTTCGACAAATCAAGAAACCAGAAACAAAAAAGAAACCTACCACAGCTATTGACTGAAGATAGGGGACTTGCCGAGGAAAAAAACCGTTCCAATAACCAAAATAAAATCCAAATCCGTGGCCTACTACTACAACTTGAGCAAGCAAAAACCTAATACAGTCAAAATACGCCACACACCTAGAACTTAATGATCGCACCTCTATCCCCCTCAATAAAAAGCCAGCCGGTCATTTTCAGCTACGCATGGCTAACACTTGCCACGGTTAAAATGCCTATACTCCGCACGTAAATATAAACTTGACAGCCTCCTAAAGCAATGAGCAAAAAAAGCCGATCAACTTGATCGGCTTTTTTCAACTACTGTTTCAATTCACTTCCAGCTTGTCACGATTCCTATCGAGAATCGCCTTGCCAATTCCCTTGACTTCGAGCAATTCATCCACCGAGGAAAACGGCCCATTAGTCTCTCGGTACACAACAATCGCCTCAGCCTTGCCCTTGCCTATCCCTGACAACTCGCGCTGCAGTGTTGCGGCATCCGCCCTGTTCAAATCCACCTTGGCGCCTTGAGCTTTGGCCGACTGCTCCACTGCCTGCGGCGTGGCGATTGACTCAGGTTTGTACGCTGGGGCAGCGATAGCAGCAATCGAGGCGCTGGTAAGAAAAGCGAAGACCAGCGAATAGAAGTAGCTTGTACGCATAACTGACGCTCCATGACATGGTTAAGAAAGAAGCAGCTTTCCGAAGCTGCTCCTCAAACTTAGGCGATGATGGACCGCTGTCAAAAATGTGTACGTTACGAGGTGTGTAACAATCAGGGCTCAAGGCGGCGCTGTTGATAGATCCAATCAACGATTTCCCCATCCGGGGCATAACCACTGACTGTATCACGAAGTAACTGGCGTACCCTGGTGTAGTCATCGAGTTCAACGGCGGCCAACAACTCAGCCAGCGCGATCTTGAGCGCCTCCCAAGGCAGGAGATCCTCATTGGCACTCATGATCATTGGGTGTTGAGTCGCAACGACGTTGTCGCCAATCAGTAACTCCTCGTAAAGCTTTTCGCCGGGGCGCAAGCCTGTGAACTCGATTGAAATGTCTCCGTGCGGATTCTTTTCCGAGCGAACACTCAGACCCGACAGATGGATCATTTTTTCCGCCAGTTCAACAATCTTCACCGGCGCGCCCATGTCCAGCACAAACACATCTCCACCCAACCCCATGGAGCCCGCCTGGATTACCAACTGTGCAGCCTCAGGTATGGTCATGAAATAGCGGGTAATCTTGGGATGGGTAACCGTCAGCGGCCCACCGGACTTGATCTGTTTATGGAACAGAGGAATCACTGAGCCGGACGAACCCAACACGTTGCCGAACCGGACCATGGTAAAGCGCGTCTTGTTCACCCTTGATACATTGCTCTTGTCACCAAACAACACAGGGGCCAGCTCACGACTGAGGGCTTGCAAGGTCAACTCCGCGAGCCGCTTGGTACTGCCCATTACATTGGTTGGGCGCACTGCTTTATCCGTGGAGATCAGGACGAAGTTCGATACCCCTGCCTGCAAAGCGGCCTGCGCTGTGTTCAGTGTGCCAATCACATTGTTCAGAACGCCTTCGGCGATGTTGTGCTCGACCATCGGGACATGTTTATAAGCGGCGGCGTGATAGACCGTATCGACACTCCAAGTCTTCATCACGTCTAGCAGCTTGTCTTGGTCTCGTATCGATCCCAGAATAGGCAGCAATCGAACCGATAACGACTCCCGAAGGATGCGAGGTTCAAGTTCGGACAGAATGCTATAGAGATTGAATTCGCTATGCTCATATAGCAGCAGCGTCGTCGGCTTCAGCGCCAGGATTTGCCGACAAAGCTCGGAGCCAATCGAACCACCGGCCCCGGTAACCAGAACCGACTGGCCGGTGATGCAATGCTCCAGCAGATCAGCTTGCGCGGGTACAGGGTCTCGCCCCAGGAGATCGGCAATGTCCACCTCTTGGATGTCATCAACTTTGACCCGCCCACTGGCCAAGTCCATGAATCCTGGGACACTGCGCACATGCAGCGGAAAGCCCTCAAGCAGCGTCAGGATTTCCCGACGACGCCCACGTGACGAAGAAGGCACAGCCAGCAGGATCTCCTGCGCACCTGTTGTGTCGATCATTTTTTGGATATGTCTGGGTTCGTAGACGTGCAGCCCCGCAATCACGCGATCCGCGATGCTGTTGTCATCATCGATGAACGCAACCGGCCGCATCACCCGCCCCATGCGCAGCGCGGCCACGAGCTGGTTACCTGCGGCCCCGGCACCATAAATAGCGACCTTGGGCAAGCCATCGTCACGGTTGGTGAAAGGCACATGTTGGGCTGCGGCAAACCAGTCCCCCAGGAAATATTGCCGCATCATCAGCCGCAAACCGCCAATCATGATCAGGCTCAACCACCAATAGTTGAAGATGATGGACCGTGGCACCACGGTCTTGTGGTTGCTGTACCAATACACCAGCAGGGCCAACAGTAAGGCCGAAAGGCTGACCGCTTTGCAAATCGTGACCAGCGCGTCGTTACCGAAATAACGCATGACCGCGCGATACAAACCAAAACGGATGAAGATAGGGATAGCGACTAGCGGTGCGGAGGCGAAAAGCCACCAATGCGTGATAATCGGGCTAGACAACGCTTCGACACCCAGTCGAACGACGAACGCCAGCCAGAGGGCGATCCAGACAAGGACAATATCCGTTGCCACTTGTATCGCCCGCTTGTGACGTCTTGGCAACGCCAGCAGAGCCACTCTTAACTTATCCATAAATCCTTCATTCATCTTGCCCGCTCCGGCCTTGAATCCGTCGCCATTGTATGTAACAGCATCAGACATCACTTAATAAAAAAATTAAAAAGAACCTGCCGACATTCAGATCAGACTTCATTAACTCCAGCACGGGGCTTGAACGACCGACACCATCAACAACATCGCTCCACGGCCCCACTCAACGCTCCTCGGACTTTGGAATCAAGCGTCGTTGCTGGAATATCCAATCGACAATCTCCCCTTCGGGAGTGTACCCGCTTACGGTTTCGCGTAGCAGCATGCGGACCCGCGAATATTCGTGCTTGGTAACGGCAACCATCAGCTCATCCAATTTGGCCTTGAGTTGCTCCCACGGCAGGTGGTCTTCATTGGCACTCATGATCATGGGATGCTGTGTGGCGATTACATCGTCGCCGATCAGCAGCTCCTCATGGAGCTTTTCACCCGGCCGCAAGCCAGTGAACTCAATGGCTATATCACCGCCCTCATTAATCTCGGAGTACACACTCAAGCCAGACAGGTGGACCATCTTTTCTGCCAAGTCGGCGACCTTTATCGGATCCCCCATATCCAGCACAAACACATCACCGCCTTGGCCCATGGATCCCGCCTGGATCACCAGTTGAGCAGCCTCTGGAGTTGCCATGAAGTAGCGGGTGATATTGGGGTGCGTGACAGTGATAGGGCCGCCTGACTTGATCTGCTGCCGGAAACGCGGAATAACCGAACCTGACGAGCCCAGCACATTACCAAAGCGCACCATGACGAAACGGGTCTTATTGACACTTGCAACACTAGCGCTGTCTGCAAACAGCACCGGAGCCACCTCTCGACTCAGCGCCTGCAAGATCATTTCAGCCAGACGCTTGGTGCTGTCCATGACGTTGGTCGGGCGCAAAGCCTTGTCCGTGGAGATGAGCACGAAGTTCTCAACCTGAGTCTTCAACGCCGCTTGTGCGGTATTCAACGTACCAATGACATTGTTGAGCATCCCTTCGGCGATATTGTGCTCCACCAAGGACACATGCTTATAAGCTGCCGCGTGGTAGACAGTCTCGACACTCCAGGAGGACATGACGTCGAACAATTTGGCCGTATCACGCACCGCCCCCAGAATTGGCAGCAGGACTACTGGGATCGATTGCCGGGCGATGATCTCTTCCAATTCGCTTAAGATACTGTAGAGATTGAATTCACTGTGATCGAACAACAGCAAAGTAGATGGTTGCAGCGCAAGAATCTGACGGCAGAGTTCAGAACCAATCGTCCCGCCTGCTCCTGTGACCAAAACGACCTTTCCCCGAATACAGCGCGACAGAAGCATGGGGTGTACGGGTACCGTATCTCTCCCCAGCAAGTCGGCTATGTCTACTTCCTGGATATCGTCGACTCTCACGCGGCCGCTGGCCAGATCCATGAAGCCCGGCACACTGCGTACGTGCAACGGATAGCCTTCCAAATACTCAAGGATTTCACGACGCCGCACACGACTCGCCGAAGGAACGGCCAATAGCACTTCCTGAGCGTCAGTGAGTTCAATCATCTTCCGGATGTGTTTGGGCTTGAATACCCGCAAGCCGGAAATCATTCGATTAGCGATACTGGCGTCGTCATCAATAAAAGCCACCGGTTGCATGCCTCGACCAATGCGCAAGGCTGCTACCAGTTGATTCCCGGCAGCCCCGGCACCGTAGATCGCCACTCTGGTAAAACCGGCGCTACGGTTGGCGAAGGCGGTGCGACGGGAGGGAGTGAACCAATCGCCCATGAAGTACTGACGCATGAGTAGCCTCAAACCGCCAATCATCACCAGGCTGAGCCACCAGTAATTGAATATGAGCGAGCGGGGAACAGGCGCCATATAAGAAGCGCCCCAATACACCACCAGTGCCAGTACCAACGCACTCAAACTGACCGCCTTGATAATCGCGATCAAGGCATCGTTACCCAAGTAGCGCATGACGGCCCGGTACATGCCAAAACGAACGAACAATGGGGTAGCAATCAAAGAGGCGCTGACAAGGAGCCATGGATGGTTGGTAAAAGGGTTGACCCTGCCGTCGAAACCAAGATGCACCACAAGCGCCGCCCACAAGGCGATCCAGACCAGTACCACATCGGCCATGACTTGCAGCAGGCGTTTCTGTCGACACGGTAGATCCACCAATGCTACGCGAAGTCTATCCATGAATGTTTTCAGCACTTTGTTCCTACCGTTCTCGTTATGTCTGGCGGTCCGGTAACCTTCCATGGACCGTCTCGTAAACTTCTCGGGATACTCAGGAGCCCTCCAACTGACCGGCCTTGAACTTGAGGGCCAATAAAACCAGCGGCATATAAGCCAACACAACACCTGTCAGCCCATCGAGCTTCAAGACCACGACGCACCACGCGAGGGGAAACAACCACAACACGTTGATTGCTGCCACGGCCAACGTGACCGGCCGATGGCGACCATAACGGCGCGAGGCAAATTGATAGGCGTGACTGCGATGGGCCTCGTAGACTTTATCTCCCCGCAAAAACCTCCGAGTCAGGGTGAGCGTTGCATCGACAATAAACACCCCCAGCAGAATCAGCCACGCCCAGAACAACGCCGGAGAGACCCAGGCGGCCTGCAGGGACATGATTCCAAGCGCGATGCCCAAGAAACCGCTGCCCGCGTCGCCCATGAAGATTTTCGCTGGAGGAAAATTCCAGAACAGAAAACCCAGCACCGCAGCCGCCAAGATCAACGGAGACCAGACCAGATCGGTGAAACCAGAGAGTACGTACAGCGCACTCGCCCCCAGACAGGCCAGCACTGCCTCTATACTGGCTATACCGTCAATACCGTCCATGAAGTTATATAGGTTGAGGAGCCAGACAAGATAAAAAGCAGCCAGGGCATGTCCAAACCATGACAAATCGACATTGACACCAAACAGGTTCATTGGCGCGAGTCCGCCAAGCCACATCAGCGCCCAGACAGCCGCACTGAAATGCCCTAGCAATCGCCACCGCGCCGCAATGTGCCCATGATCATCCATAAACCCCACGATGGCGACCAGCGCACCTGCCCCACTCAACGCGACCAAGTAGTGGAGCGGTACAAGATCCAACTGGCCCAGCAAGGGCAATGTCAGCAGGAATGCCACGACGATAGCGACGCCGCCGCCCCGAGGGGTAGGAATACTGTGGGAACTGCGAGCATTCGGAATATCAATGATGCTACGTGCCAAAGCATAGCGACGGAGTCCAGCCGTCATGAGCAGCGAAGCCACTGTGATAGAGGCAAACAACCAGAAGTACATCATTTCGCTTGACCCATCCTGAAATGCCGTGCGGTTTTGGCCAGTGCATCGTCGACACTCACGGGGGGGGTCCAATTCAAAAGTGCGTGGGTTTTCTCGATATTGACCTGCAGCGAACCACACAGGCGCTGGGACAATGCTTTCCTGCCCAGCATGCTGGCGCCGCGCTCAAGTATCCAGGTGGGGACGGGAATCAACCGGGCCGGTTTGCCTAGCGCACGCCCCATCCGACTGAGCAATGCCGTGGTCGACAAGTCTTCTCCATCACTAACCAGGAAGGTCTGATTTGCCGCTGCCGGGTGATCGATGCACGTCACGATGAGGTCAACCAGGTTATCAACGCTCACCAGACTTCGACGGTTATCAATGGCGCCAAATGGCAAAGGTACGCCTTTGTCCAACCAACGCATCATGCTCAAGAAATTGGCCTTCACGCCGGGCCCATACACCAGGACCGGCCGGATGATGACAACCTCCATTCCTGTCGCCTGCGCAATCTGCCGCAGACCCTGCTCGGCCTCCTGCTTGGACACCCCATACGGGTCCGCTGGTGCAGGCATATCGTCGGCGGCGTAAGGCTGGCCGGGCGAAGTAGCTTCCCCGTTCACTTTGATGGAACTGATGAAAACAAAGCGACGGACACCAGATTCAGCCGCCTGCCTTGCGAAATTGAGTGTCCCTTCCACGTTGACCTGACGAAAGGCAGTCAGCGGATCAGCCTCCGTATCATTCATCACGTGCACGCGTGCGGCGCAATGAATGACTGTATCCACATTAGCCAGGTGCGCTTGCCATTGGGTTTGCGCGGAAAATGAATCAATCCGCACAGTGTCGATGGGTATTGATAGATGTCGATCACCGCGAACCACTGCGATCACGGATCTCGCTGCGTCTGCTTGTAACCGTAGGGATACTGCTCCACCTACAAACCCGCTCGCTCCGGTTACAAGAATACTGTTCTGCATCAGGGGTTCACCTTCCGTAGCGTGGCTTTTCTGAAGATATCTTCCAAACGCGCCAGCAAGCGTTGTTTGGAGTAGTGCTGAAGGTAATAGTCACGACCGCTCTCCCCCATGGCTTTGAGTCGGGACGGTGCGATGTCCGCCAGGGCCTGGGTGATACGGGCCAGGCCATCTGCGTCACCTGACGCACAGGTAAACCCTGCGCCGGACTCATTGATGACCCGCGCGGCCTCACCGTTGATCATACCCAGCAGAGGCCTGCCCGAGGCCAGGTAGGCCTGGACTTTGCCAGGAATGGTTTTTTCAAACACATCATTGGTCTTCAGTGAAACCAACAGCGCATCAGCGTTGGCGAACAAGGCCGGCATCGCCTCCAACGGGTGCCTGCCCAGGAGCAGGACATTATCCAAGCCGCGCGCACTTACCTGTTGGCTCAGCCACTGACTCATCCGGCCGTCTCCCACGATGACCCAACGCACGGCAACTTTGCCACGCAATTGCTCAGCAGCGTCCAGTACGGCAGGAAAATCCTGGGCCTCGCCCAGATTTCCAGCAAACACCACGGTAAATACCGACTCGTCATGTGCAAGTATCGAATCCGAGTGATCCAAGGTCGCAGAGAAATCGTCTTCAGCCCAACTTGGGAAATAGATCAAGCGCTGCGGGTCTATTGGCCGAGTGCAGTAGCCTTTAACGTTTTCGAGAAAACCATTCGATTGCAGTAGCAGATAGTCAGCACGGTTATAGATCCAGGACACCATTCGCCCCACCATGGACAACAACTCAGGCTTTTTCAGTACGCCAACGGCTCTTAGTGTTTCCGGCCACAAGTCCAGCACCCAAATGAATACAGGAGCTTTCTTCAAACGACCGATCACCAGGGCAGGAATAGCCGCCATGATCGGAGACACTGCATAGACGAATACGGCATCGAAAGCGCGTCCTCGCAACGCATAGGCACCCACGGTCGAAGCACTGGAAAAAAAACTCAGATAGTTGAGGATCAACTGGATGCTGCGCTTGCCGCGCGGGATCATGGGCACCCTGACAATGCGGGCACCCTGGTATTCGCGGAACTGCCCAGGCGCTGACTTGTAGGCCTCGAACACCTTTCCTTCCGGATAATTGGGCACTCCTGTGAGCACGGTGACCGAATGTCCTTTTTCAGTGAAATCACGCACCAGGTCGTTGATGCGCATGTTCTCCGGCCAGAAGTATTGCGTGACCACCAAAATATTCAGCTTGCTCTCAGGCATATTCACGACTCGACTCAATACCGTTTCCAAACGACACGGTTTACGTAGTCGGTATAGCTGTGCACGATTCTGGCCACTTTTTCGGAAACGTTAGGCATGCTGTAGTCCGATACCAGACGAAGACTGCGCTCGCTACCCGAGAGTTGTGTCTGGAGAATATTAAGTCCTTGCAGGACTCGCTCGACTTCCAGCCCCACCATCATCACTGCTGCTTCTTCCATCCCTTCTGGCCGCTCATGAGCTTCGCGCAGATTCAAGGCCGGGAAGTTGAGAATGGAAGACTCTTCATTGATGGTACCGCTGTCAGACAAGACTGCACGCGATTCGAGTTGCAGCTTGTTGTAGTCCATGAAGCCCAGCGGCTTGAGCAGTCGGACATTTTCATGAAACACGATGCCCATGGCATCAACACGCTTTTGAGTGCGCGGATGGGTAGAGACGATAACGGGCTGACCAAAGGTACTGGCTACAGTGTTAAGCACATCCACCAACTTGAGGAAGTTCTTATCCGAGTCAACGTTTTCTTCGCGGTGCGCACTGACCACAAAGAACTTACCCGCCTCCAAGCCAAGTCGCTCCAGGACGTTCGATGCCTCGATGCTGTTGCGATAATGGTTGAGCACTTCAAACATTGGACTGCCCGTCTTGATGACACGATCAGCAGGCAACCCCTCGCCCAGTAAATAATCGCGGGCAATGGTGCTATAAGTCAGGTTGATGTCGGCCGTGTGATCAACAATGCGTCGATTGATTTCTTCGGGGACGCGCATATCGAAGCAACGGTTTCCAGCTTCCATATGGAATGTGGGGATCTTGCGCCGCTTGGCAGGAATAACGGCCATGCAACTGTTTGTATCACCCAGTACCAGCAAGGCTTCAGGCTCAATGGTAGCCAGTACCCGGTCTACCGCGATGATCACATTGCCAATGGTTTCTGCGCCGGTACTCCCAGCGGCATTCAAGAAGTGGTCAGGCTTTCGAATGCCCAAATCCTGGAAGAAAATCTCGTTCAGTTCGTAATCGTAATTCTGGCCGGTATGCACCAGCACGTGCTCACAATACTTATCCAATGCGGCCATGACCCGGGACAAACGGATAATTTCGGGGCGAGTTCCCACTACGGTGACAACTTTCAGTTTCTTCAGTGCAGTATTCATTGCTAATCCTTCAGGCCTGAGTGCCAACAGCCATGGTGTAAGTGTCTGGCCGCTCACGATCAAAAATTTCGTTGGCCCAGAGCATTACGATCATTTCGGTTTCGCCAGTGTTGGTAATGTCATGGCTCCAACCCGGGACGGTTTCAACGATCTGCGGCGTTTCACCATCAGTGTAAAGCTCGTAGAACTCTCCGCTGATAATGTGCCGAAAACGGAAGCAGGCCTGACCTTTGATAACCAGGAACTTTTCGGTCTTGCTGTGATGGTAATGCCCTCCCCGTGTAATGCCCGGATGAGCAGTGAAATAGGAAAACTGACCGGAGTCCGGGGTCTTGAGCATCTCGACGAATACGCCTCGCGCGTCACCGTGCTTGGGCAATGGGTAGGTGAAAACCTCGGGCGTAAAATAGCTCAGGTAAGTCGAGTACAGGGCGCGGACCAACCCTGTCCCCACCCGCTCGGTCACCATTGTCTCCCGGCTGCGCTTGAAGGCCCGCAACTGATCGGCCAACGCACCGACTGTTGTGGCGTAAACCGGTTGCACATCCGGATAAGGACCTTCCGGCGCGTTTCCATCCATCACATCGATGAAGCTTCTGATTACATCGTCGATATAAACCAACCGCAGCGGCGCAGCAGGATCATTGACGGTGATTGGCAGGTCGCGGACGATGTTATGGCAGAACGTCGCCACCGCGGAGTTGTAATCAGGCCGCGCCCATTTTCCAAAGACGTTGGGTAAACGGTAAAGATAAACCGGTGAGCCTTGCTGTTTCGAGAGTTCAAGCAAGGAGCGTTCAGCGTCCCGCTTGCTCATTCCATAAGGGTTATCGACCTCAGCCTGTATGGACGAGGTATAGATCACGGGTATCGAGCGGCCAGTGGCCTTGATGGCAGCACACAAGATGGCAGTGAGCCCACTGTTCCCTTCGCTGAACTCCTCGACATGAAGGGGTCGATTGACGCCTGCCAGATGAAACACGAAGTCCACATCATCGAGCATCGAGGATAGGTCAGATGGCATATCCTGGCGCCCGAATCGAACCACCTGAACGTCCTTGCGCTCTTGCAGGTGAGCCACAAGATTCTTGCCAACAAAGCCGCCAGCCCCGGTAATAAGAACTTTCATGGGCATCACTCTTCTGGAGTGGCGGGCTCGCCACGTTGTATGGCCCGCATGAAATCCAGCTTCAACAACAACTTCTGCATGCCTTCGACATCAAGGCGCTCGGTGTTATGCGAGTTGTAGTCCTCAGTACGCGAAATTTTTTCCTCGCCTAGTTCGACGAATTTGCTGTAGTTCAGGTCGCGCAAGTCTGGTGGTACACGGAAATAGGCGCCCATGTCTTCAGCGCAAGCCATTTCCTCGCGACTGAGCAGTGCCTCGTAGAGTTTTTCACCGTGGCGCGTACCGATGATCTGAATCGGGTGGTCAGGTTGACCGAGCATTGATGTCAACGCTTGAGCAAGGGTTTCGACAGTGGCAGCGGGGGCCTTCTGGACGAAGAGATCACCATTGTTGCCATGCTCGAAGGCGTATAGAACCAGGTCGACCGCATCGGCCAGGGTCATCATGAAGCGGGTCATGTTGGGATCGGTGATCGACAGCGATTTACCTGCGCGAATCTGCTCGATAAACAAAGGGATGACTGACCCTCGGGAAGCCATGACGTTGCCATAACGTGTACCGCAAATAACCGTCTTGCTCTCGTCGACATTCCGCGACTTGGCCACCATGACTTTTTCCATCATGGCCTTGGAGATACCCATGGCGTTAATGGGGTAAACAGCCTTGTCAGTGCTCAGGCAAACCACGCGCTGGACGCTATTCTGAATGGCTGCCTCAAGCACGTTGTCGGTGCCGATAACGTTGGTTTTCACCGCTTCCATGGGATGGAATTCGCAGGACGGTACCTGTTTGAGGGCCGCAGCATGGAAGATATAGTCAACGCCACGGGTAGCATTCAGCACGCTTTGGTAGTCGCGTACATCGCCGATATAAAACTTCAGCTTGACGTTACTGTAACGCTTGCGCATGTCGTCCTGTTTTTTCTCATCGCGGCTGAAAATACGAATCTCAGCGATGTCGGTATCCAGGAAACGTTTGAGCACTGCATTACCGAAGGAACCAGTACCACCCGTGATAAGAAGTTTTTTGCCGTTGAACATATGATCTTGACCCTTGCCACGAACCGAACGAATTACCTGGCTCGTAGAGCTGAATAAATGATGTCGTCTTTCTGCTGAGTGCTCGGATAGCTGATTAACACCGCCCGGTAAGTGCCCTTGAACACAAAGAAGCTACCTGCCGCCACGCCTACCACGCCACAAGCTGCCACAACGCTGCGCATGTCTTCAAGCGAGCCGCCGCCGCCTAGAATAGTGATGGGAATGCGAACGGCTTCACGAAGCTTGATTGCAAGCTCCACATCGTAGCCTTTCATCTTGCCGTCGTTTTCGATGGAATTGAGTACGATCTCCCCGGCACCGAGCCTTTCAAACTCTTGAGCAGCCTCGAGGACGCTGCGCTTGGTATTGCGCGTGCCGTTGTGCGTCCAGACCTCTTGCTGCTTACTCAAGAGGCGCGCCTTGTGGTCTAGAACTACGACAACACTCTGCCTGCCAATCTCTTCAGCGATCTGACTGATTAACAGAGGATTCTCAAACGCCGCCGAGCTGATGGCAACCTTCTCGACACCCAGCGCGATAATATTCTTCGCCTGCTGTGCTGTACGAATACCTCCGCCATAGCACAGCGGCATCCTGCATTCCGCGGCCAGCTTGGCGATCTGGGCATAGTTAGGTTCGACAGCGTTTACGGTGGCGTCGATGTCGATCACGATCAATTCGTCGGCTTCTTTCTCATTGAAGATTTTCACCGCATTGATCGGGTCCCCCACGTACTTGGGATCCTTGAACTTCACTGTTTTCACCAACCCGCCATTTTGAATAAGCAAGCAGGGAATAATCCTGGGTCTCAACATGTCATAGTTCCGCGAAGTTTTTCAGTAATCCGACGCCGAAGTGATGGCTTTTTTCAGGGTGAAACTGAACGCCATACACATTCTGAGCGCGCACCGCGCAGCTGAACTCCAAGCCGTAGAAGGACGTCGCCTCGCTGTATTGAGGTTCGTCGCAATCAAAAAAGAACGAATGGAGAAAATAAAAACGTGCGTCAGCCTCGAAGCCCTTGAACAACGCGGAACCGCAGGATGGACTGACGTCATTCCATCCCATGTGCGGCAGAGGCAGCTCCTTCAATTCAGGAACTGAGTTGAAGGACCGAACACGTCCAGGCACCCAGCCAAGGCCCGGCAAGCTCCCCTCGTCACTGCTGTTCGCCAGAATCTGCATGCCTACGCAAATTCCCAGGACCGGCACCTTTTGACGCAGGACCAACTCTTCAAGAGTGGGCCGCATGCCCGACGCATCAAGCCGCTCAACCGCGTGATCGAATGCACCGACCCCGGGAAGGATCAACTTGGTGGCACCGTCTAGCTGCGCAGCCGTCTGAGCGACCGCCACGGGGATGTGCAAACGTCGATAGACGTTCACGAAAGCCTGGATATTACCCAGACCGTAGTCAATGATGGTGATCATCTGAACAGTCGTCTTTCCAATCCGAGAGCACTGAGGATACGAGCACCTATTCCAATCAAGAAGCGTTTGTTTTTGTAATCATGGAAGGTCTTGTTTTCGCCGTCGAAAATGCGCTGAAGCTCGGGAACAGTCAAGTCCAACTTATGCGCCACGTACTCAAACTCCGAAGTCAGAAAATTTTCATCCAGCTCGGGTTTAGAGATGCGCTCCAAGGCGGCTTCCCGCGTCATCTGTCCGGTCATGATAAGACTGGAGAAATGGGCGCGACGTTTCTCATAGCCAAATTTACGCGGCATCCAGTAGTCTTCGTAGAAACGCGTGAACCGGGATTCATGATGCTTATGCTGGAAACGCTTCCAGCCAAACAAACGCTCAAGCGTGTCCTCAGCCTCACTCTTTACATAAGGCACAAGATTCAGTGGACGGACAACCTGCATTCCCAACACATAACGATAATAAATCTTGTAGGACAATATATCTACAAGAGGAAAAGTCCTAAGTTTGCCTGTGCCAAATTTAGCGTGAATGTCATTTATGAGCGTTTTATCAATCCCAGGATACCCTCCCCACTCCTCCGGCTCACGGCAGCACTCAGTAGAGTAATTTGCCCCGGTCAGCACATACTTTATTTTATTCGCCTTGGCGAACTTATAAAGCCCTGAAAAAAAGGCAGTATCTTGCGGAATATCCTGATCGGGAATCTGCGCCTTTAAAAAAGCCACTTGCAGACTTTTCATTTCCTCCCAATTAATGACATCCGTATATAAATCCAACCCGAGGCCATCTACCAACTTCTCAATATTGCTAACAGCCTGATCCGTATTCCAGCCCGCATCAACATGAAACAACAAAGGGCGCAACCCCATAACTTCCTTAGCCACGTAACACAAATATGAGCTGTCCAGCCCACCGCTAAGACCGATTATGCAATCAAACTCTCGCCCTACACCATCAGCCTTTATTTTCTCAGCCAGAACCTTAAGCTCAGCAGAACCTCTAACATCAGCGTGCCAATTAGGCTTGATAGTCGCAGCGAAGTTATTGCAGTATTCGCAAACACCCTGCTCATCAAACTTTATATTCGGATCACTCACATCCATAATACACTTACTACAAATAGCATACCCTACAGCGCTGTTCATCTTAACCTCCCCAATTTTTTTTAACACACAAAATCTGTAACTTGATATTAATTATTATACTTCACGCAAAGGAGGGACACCTGCCACTTCGCGCACTTCAGAACAGATTAACAGACCGGACTTATAAAAACATCGCCCCCCCCTATCAATCTCCCCCTCATCCCATACGTACCAAAATCCAACTACGTAGAAAAGCTATCTAAAGACCAGCCATCTTTAAGGAACACCACTTTCTTGCCCAGCGACTTATATTCATACCCCAGGAAAGAGTCATAGGATGCCATATAGTCACTGTCGGGAAAATCCGAGCGTCCCACGACCTCATCCGCCATCCCAAGCAACACGCCGGCCGATTCCTCGTAGATGTGCTTTGGATGCAGTTTTACGAGGATATGATAGTCCAGCCGCGCCTTGACAAAACGAAGAAACTCAATCTCGATATTTACGTAAGGCCCGGATGACGCCAAAAAAAGAGTCGGCTTGGATGATGCGCAGGGGCTCAAACTGATCCTTGATGCAACCTTCCCAATCTGATCAATCGAGAAATACCGAGAAAAAACCTCGACAAATAATGGATCGAATACGTAAAGCTTAGCCAATCGCCCAAACGGCACCTCGAATTCGATGTCCCCATGGACAAAGGCATGCTGGATAAGTGAAGCACGGGACGCCAAATGGCTGATAATAAAATCCCACCGCTGCAGATTGCTATCAGTTATTGGGCGCCTCCCATGAGCATTGACCTGAGCGATAAATACCGCAAAACAACTTATAGATATCAAGTCGCGCAAATGAAGTATCAAGTCTCGAAAACGAATATCTTTATTGTATCGACGCTTTAGACAATACCAAAGCACGCATTGAACGACAAAAAACGCTCGAATAAAATCACCAACAGAGAAGTATTTCACGACAGCTAACACTTCCCTACACAAAAATTTCTGACGCTGATCAAAATCAGAAAAAAGGTAGTAATACAGCTTGAAATCATTATTAACTGGAAAACAGACGTCGTCATCAAGATCTGCGTAGCGTGACTGGCGCCCGCGACAGGCGTAAAGGACTCCCATTAAAACCAGCAAAACCGAGCCCACCCACAAAATTGGAAACAGCATCAGACTCGCAATTAACAATCCAAAAACAACGAGCCCTGGATGTCTTTTATAGAGTGGAAATATCGTCATAATTTTGTAAGACGGAAGAAAAACTGCGACAGGCTCACCCGCAAAAAACTTATTACGCAACGCGACATCTAAACGCACTTCATTCAAATACGCATTAAATACCACGCGCGCAATATTAATTATTTTCATAATTACAAATCAACCTTAACTTTAACAAACATAAAACGCCCAAAAACAATGAGAAAAACATACACCAACATAGTAAACAAATCAATCCACTCCAACATACTACCGCGAAACACACTCAAAAAATGCAAATACCCCAACGCATATATGAACAAAAAAGCGGGCCCAAACCTGAAGCGCATCGAATAAAGAAAGCACATAAACAATGAATACAGAAATACCGGAACAACCCAAAAAACAAAATACCCATAATTTAGATATAGCTCTGTTTCAATCGGCCATTGCTGTGTCGCGGACCCTTCAAACCATTGCTCAGGAAAATAAATAGACGTCAACCAGCGACTGATATCATGAAGGTACTCCTCACTCGCCACCCCAAAAAAAGTCAGCCATTTATTGACTGGAAAATCAAGAGTCTGAACAAATTGAGGATCCATGTCATGAATAATACGATCATGAAGAAATATCGTATTAAAATAACTTAAAAAATACTCCAGTAGCATCTCTGGCGTACTATAAAAACCATTGGATCGAAAATACATTGACAGCATAAAAGCAAACATGAAGGCTATGAATACACCTACACCCTTTGTAATTGAAATCCGGGCAAAAACAAGCCAGGGAACGCTAAAAAGAACGGCGAAATAGAACATCCGACTTTTAATCCCCTGAAGATATGCACAGAACACCAAAGTCGCAAATGCGTAAAAAAACAAAAACCAGCCAACACGCTTTTCAACCCGCCAATAAAAACCCAGCACAAAGGCTAAAAAATTTGCCCCAATGATTAGCAGAAAATTGAGCAACCCATAACCTTTTTTATTTTTTATATAAGTATCACTGTAATCACTCAACCACAATTCCATCCCACCCGTCACTTGAATGAAAACTAGGCACCCAAAAAGAATTAGAGACACAAATAAAAAAAAGGGAAGCTCCCTTACTGTATAACGTTCAAAAAAAGAAGTATCCACAGCGCGACACATACCGATCTCAAGCAGGCGTGTAAATATAAAAAACATCATAAACACGTAAAGATACGATAACACCGCCTCCTCAGATAGGGTGGACCAGTCGTTTGTTTTACCCCACGGCAAGACATACTCCCAATGCACAGCTTCTAAAAAATAGAATAGGCATGCAGGAAACACAAAATACAGCGCATAATTCAAGAACACTATATTAGAAGGACCGAGCGCATTTTTATTCCGAAACGCCAGATAAACGAACGCCATTATGAATGCGGTAAACAATACCATTTGTTTGCTCCGTCAGGCAGCACTACCTAAAAAGTCATACAAAGCTTTGCTTACACCATTGTAGACTTGAGTATGCCCTGCTGCATTCAGATGATGATGATCGCTCATAAACAGGTGATCCCCTTTCTCCGCGTAACAATCATTCAACACATCGTCGCCAAATAATTCGATTAGAGCTTCGTTATAATTGGCGACAGCAGATTCAATCAATGGATTCTTGACTTTGTAATCAGAGCTCGGAGGGGCGATTGGCACAATACGAAATTTCGAACCCGGAAACAGGTCGCGCAACGATTGTAAATTAGCTTTAAATTCTGCCAACTTGACATATTGAATTCGCCGCCACTTTACCAAATATCCATAATTACGCCTGACCTGTCGATGCAAGAACATGCTCAGACTCTTTGGCAGGCGAATTATAATAGACAACTCATTGCGCCTTAACGCACGCGGATAGCAATCTACAATACCAACCTGAAGAACCACCAGATCTGGCGCCATGGCTTGGTGATAATCTCGACTTGCGATTAACAATTGACGAGTATCCATACCTGGCGTACAGATAGAACGGAACTTCAGCACATGGCTAAAGGCATCTTGAAGACGATAAACCCAACATTCCGTGTCCGCTACACGCTCGGGCTTGACTCGGGGCAGCCCCAGGGAATCGGTCAAAATCAAAACGGTCTTCATCTCCGTACTACCTTGGTGATCTGCATTAACAACACGCCAAACATTAGAACAATCAAAATGCAATTTGAAAGAGGCAAGAAAACGATCATTTGCGTACCAGAGAAAAGACCGACCCACAAATTAGTCAACAACAACGAGATGCAGGTAATTACAACATAATATCCTGCCAACTGTTTCTCACCATTATTAGCCAGATAAAAATTGCATAACGTACCAAGTAAAATCATAGCGGTCTTCATCAGCAACATCGAGAATAGTAACTCGAACACTCCACTATCGAACCGCCCCAACATAAATATCAATATAGAAGCACCCGCCAAGAACAACACAAACACACCAACCAGAACAACTGCAATCATTTTCATCGAACGCAGGAAATGGGCCGCAGAAACTGCACCTGCGGAGCTGTATCGTCGTAACAAATCAGGTGTGAAGTAGTACAGTACAGCGGACAAACCGAGAAAATAGATATTCGATAACGTATCGATGTACTGAAAGTTAGCTATGAGCGTCTCTTCAGCCCGATGAAGGTTCAGTATTGCTCTGTCGGAGGTCAACAAAACCACCCCCCCGACTGCCATCACGAACATAAACTTAGAGGCCTTCAAAATCTTGAAAAATAGACTTTGATCGTAGGGCCGAAGACTAAACAGACCAACTTTGTTTCCACACATAGCATAAAACAAAGAGACCACTGAACTGCTAGCAATTAACCACGATAAAAAGAATGCCTGTTCGAGTGGCACTGGCCAAGTGAACAATTGACTCAGTGTAAACAGCAGCAAGAAGGCAACGGCACACGAAATATTAAGCAGATTGAGTCGGCTATTCTCGCCATTGAGTCTGAATACAGCCTGACATGCTGCTTTCAAATGATTGACGGCACCAATCATCATGCCTGCCATCAAGTAAAAATTTGGCTTGAAGATCAACACCCCCGTCAAGAGTCCCAAAGCCACAGCAAGAGAAAATAAGAGCTCCAACCTCAATATTTCATTACGTAGCTCCAGCGTCGCGGCAACGGCCCCATCCCGAGTGACACCATTATGAAAGCCGAACGCCAGGAACACACTGTAGGAGATCACAATAAAGGTAATACTCGACTCCGCTAACACGCTGGCCGAGGCAGTGTTAATGAAATATATGGTAAGCAATGCGCCCAGCGCAAACTCACTATAGACAAAAAACACATAACGCAGCGCACTTTTAAAGTCGGGAATATTAACCGAGCGAACATCACCCCAGCGTTTCAATCTAGCAATCATAACTGGCGATTCGCGCATAGATGACACTATTAGCTAAATGCTCATGCAACGAGCACAACACACCGTCATCATCTTCCAAAAAATGCTTAACCTGCAGATACAGTCCTGGCTTGTATTCCTGATCGAGCGAGTTATCTACTTCACAGAACTCTACGGCAACACTGTTGCGATTTTGAATTTGAAGTCGCTCCATTGGTTTTAGGATGTAACGATGCATAGGGGTCATGATCTCCACTGCCCAACGCCCCGGCGCATTCCAATCACCAGAATAAGAAAATAGAGCCCCTTGGTTAGTTTTACCGGCGCCGGCAAATCTCGAAGCCCGCGAGTGCCATTCCAACCCTCCTGCGGCATAACAGGATATGAGCTCTGGCTGTCCTCCTAAATAAAAAGCCAAGTCAGTAACATGACTGGTATTTGCAAAGAACCAATTTTCTTTAACACCTTCGGCTTTGGGTATCTTGGCGATAGTATCGGACCACTCGGTCAATTCGAAAGTGAAACTGGTTGCCCCTCCTTCGGAAGCTATCATCGTCTTGGCAAGCAGCACTGATGATAAGAAACGCCGATTGTAGGCAATAAAAACATTGGCACCGCGTTCAACCGCTAGATCTTGTAAAGCCTGAATTGAAGTGAGAGTCAAACCACCAGGCTTTTCAACAAGGATGCGCGAAACTCCATGGAGCAATAATTGTCGAGTCGTCGCTTCCAGTTGCTCGACACTTACTGCGACGATGGCGTACTCGATGACCTCATCGCACCCATTCAAGAATAGCTCTAACCCTCCAAGAACAGGTGATATACCAGTTGCGTTTTCGAAACGCGATGCGGACTCACGGCTTCGTCCTACCACACTGAATGTTCTTTTCAAACCTTTAAGAACATGCGCATAATGCTCGGCCATAGGACCGGCACCAACTAGAAGTATCATGGGAACCCTGGTATCAAGTTATCGGACAGTGATCGCGTACGACATTGTCGTACTCATTGAAAAACGCCAACAAAGCTTTAAGTAACGGCTTGTGCAATTCGGCAGATTCGTTGAACGGAGTTAACTCACACTCCCCATACGTTAACAATGAGTTTGCCACAAGATGTGTGAGCTGGCTCTGAAAGGGAGTCGAAAAAACATGTTCTTGCTCAGAATGCCCTGTCAAATCTACTATTCGACAGATCCCTCTGGACTCATAAATATCAATTGTTAATTTTTCGGTTTCGATCCGTATCGTCAAAGGTTTTTTATCGACAGCATCGAACGCCCGCGAACTTAAACGAAAGGCATGACCTGCAGCATATCCAAGCAAGGTCCCAGTGACCTCCTTATACCCCGCACGTTTACTATTGAGAATAGTGGTATCTAGGGCCGAGACATCAATTTCGTAGTCCGTGCATCCGGTCAGATAGGCCCACAGGTCAATAAAATGGATCGCGTTACAGGCTAGCCCCCAATCATCGCCGTCAACTGTGAGTAAGAGCTTCTTGGCATCCTTAAGTTGTTCCCGTAGTTCTTGGTAGATTGGAAACATACGACGTGGACAGTTGACGTAGGCGGTCGTACCTGCTTGCCCAATTAAACGCTGTGCTTGCTCCAACTGATCGACCGACTGAAATAGAACCTTCTCGAGCAAGAGATACCTGACACTAGAGTTTGCCAGCAATTGGTCGATGACATGGAGTCGGCAGTTGGCGTTAGTGGCGACTACTGAAAAATCGATGTTTGAACATCCGTCCTCTAACTTACTCGAATAACACAGCTCGACATACCCATCTTCTTTGCTCACAACTTCTTCGGCACGCTCACGCGCCATGTCCAAAGAAGCCTCGACTGGGTCGACAATTTGAATAGCCGTAGCCTGTCCTGCATGGCCAACCAATGCTTGTAAATGTCGGGTGCCCAATTGTCCGGCGCCGACCAAGAGATAATTCAATTTCAGCTGCTTGGCCTGGCTCATAATGAAAACCCGTCGTCTACTACTAAATTCTGACCGTTCACATACCGTGATTGCTCACTTAACAGGAAGGCGATAGAGCCAAGAACGTCTTCTACATCAAGCATCCCTTTGCCCAGAGTATGGTGCTGATAACGATCCAGGAAAGGTTCAGGCTGGTGGTCGAATAGCCCTCCCGGACTGACGACATTGCAACGGAAATCACTATGACCAACGTAACGGACTACATATTTGCTCAGATGAATCAGAGCGGATTTGATAGCCGCATATTCAACAGGCATCGTCATCTTGAGCCCTTCATACACATCAAAACGTGGAGCTACAACGCCGTAGATGGATGCGATGTTGACCAGCGAAAAAGGTGTTTGCACACGCTTAAAATAGGCGGCTGCTTGTTGCATAAAGAGAAAGGATGCGCCCAAATGCAACGAAACGTTCTCATTAAAGCTCGAAAGCTCTACATCGTAAAAATGCGCGCCATACTTACTATTGCGCGGATAGGAACAGTTCACGGCTCCGTCGAGATCGTTCCTCTCCCCAAAGAAACGGATTACCGCCTGCTCATCGTTCAGATCGAGGACGTCGACTTCTACAGCTATTTCGGCTGCGTATAAGTTCTGTAGTTTCTCGATATCAATATCAATGGCCAGCACCTGAGCACGTTGCGCCACCAAATAACTTACTAATTGCCTGCCCAATAAACCTGCCGCACCTGCAATCAGAAACTTTTTGCCTGCAAACATATTACTCATTCCGTATCGAATAGAAGGCTTCGGCCACTTTGAAGTCATACAGATCATCAATGTCGACAGCTCGATGCTTCGGCACTACCCACGATTTCACCCGACCAGCAAACAAACGATCATGATTCTCTATAAAGCTCGGAGTAGTTACGTACGCGACGGTCGTAATGTCATATACAACGGGGGCATCCTGACGCCGGGTGATTCTGCCGGTCGAATTGACAACATTACAGTAGCCCGCCTCGTCAATGACAACCATGTTAAAAAACGGACTTCGAGAGGCTGGCGTTACTGTGATAACCGCATCCACATCCTCAGTCAACAAATTCAAGCAACCCTGGACATCCTCTTCTGCTCGCAAAGGGCTAGTGGCTGGCAAACTAACGAATACGTCAAAATAATAATTACGCTTGGCCAAATAGGCGATAGCATGCTGCCAAGCATGCCACTCGGCAGCCGTATCAGTGGCCAGATCCGCGGGGCGCTCGATTATCTCCGCACCATATTGCCGGCCCACATTGGCTATTTCTTCCGAATCCGTCGAGACGAACACGCGATCAATAGCCGGCATGCTAGCTGCCAGCTTGATGCTATGACCGATTAGCGGAATCCCACCCAACAGACGGATATTTTTGCCTGGAAGGCCCTTGGAGTTCCCACGGGCAAAAATGAATGCTGCAATTCGCATGCTAGACCTTCTTCATATTCACAGGCAGCCCTTGATCGGAGGACTGGCGCATTGCCTCAATCAACCGCAAGGTCTGTGTTGCCTCTTGCAAGGACACATTGACCGAAACGCCATGCTCGATCACGTCGACAAAGTGTCGAAGCTCTGCCACATACATGTCATTGCGATCGTAATCATAATCCTCGTACAACCTTCGAACAGTGCCAGCAGGCCCATGGAAGTCGACGTGATTACTATTTAGGTCCCATATGAGGGTGCCTTCTGCTCCAATGATTTTGCAGGAGCGCATGGGGGCACGCTGTAAAAAATCCATATGCAACGTGGCGACTACACCCGCAGGGAAGGTAAACAATGCATCCACGCAGTCTTCGACATCAATTCCAAGCGTTCCGGTGTTCCTGACCTTGCAGTAAAGCGAATCGACAGGTCCAAATAACCAGCAGAGATAGTCGAGTTCATGGCTCAATTCCAGTAATACCCCTCCACCCAAGAACCTCTGAGCAGAAACGTTTTGCCTGAAATCTGCCATGGGCCGCCAGTCCGGCAAATACTGTCCGACATCGACATGAATGGAGTGGATGCGGCCTACCCCCCCTTGCTGGATCAGATCCTTCATACAGCGCGCAGAAGGCAAGAACCGCAAATTATAGCCGACATCGACGCACGCATTAAGCCGCTCGGCCTCTTCGGCTATCTTTACGGCGTCCTCCACCGTAGCAACCAGAGGCTTTTCGATCAGCACGGGAATGCCAGCAGCCATCAACTGAATTGCGTGCGAAAAATGCCAAGGAGCCGGGGAAGCTACGATTGCGAAAATCGGCTTGGAAGCAATGGCTTCATCCAAACTTAAATGAACTATATCGGCTGTCATCTCGCCGGGCCTCAGGGGCCGCCCGGACGCTGAAACGCAGTGCACCGAAAACTGGGGTAACACCTTTCGCAAGTTTCGTAGATGACGCTTGGCAATGCTTCCACTGCCGATAACAAGACAACAGCCTCGGGCGCTCATAGGTGCCCGAACTCTTGTTGAGCTTTCTGGAAGTCTTCCATGCGCCCAATATCCAACCAGTACTCGTGCAGAGGAAACATATTGATATCATTACCTTGCACAATCTGGTTTTCCAGCAACGTCGGCATATCAATCCGCGTGGCATAAGGCACACATTTTACTAGTTCCGGCGCTAGAACATAGATTCCGGCATTAATGAAAAACTTCTGCACCGGTTTTTCCACCATTGCACGAACCTTGTGTCCATCACTTTGAACAACGCCATACGGAACGCAATACTCATGCTCACGGACACACATGGTGGCAACCCCCCCCTTCTCATCATGAAAGTCAAGAAGGCTCCGAAAATCGAGAGTGGTCAGCAGATCACCGTTCATCACAATCAATGGTAGATTTATCTCATCGTGAGGGAGGAGACCTAGTGCACCGCCCGTTCCAAGCGGGTCATGCTCATAGATGTAATGAATCGTTACTCCCCACTGACTCCCGTCACCAAAATGAGCCTGGATCATTTCCGGCATATAGTGCGTCGAGATGTAGAAATTATGGAAGCCAGACTTGATGAAGCTTTCCAGAATCAACTCAAGAATCGGCTTTTCGCCTACTTTGAGCAAGGGTTTGGGGCAATTATGAGTTAAGGGCCTCAAGCGGGTACCGAAACCGCCAGCCATGAGAAACACAGGATTATCCTGCCTCGGGGGATTGACTAGGTCATGCAGCGTCTCGAGACCTACCACAGCGCCCTCATCGTCAAGAACCGGCAGCTGCAAAAGCTGGTACTTCTCCATCACAGACAAGACACGGTCCTTGCTCCAACCTCGCTTTGCCGTCCGCGGTGTACTGCACATGACGTCTTTCACCGGCTCGCTAAGGGTATGACGCTTTAGTAAGGCACGGCGGACGTCCCCATCGGTTAGCGTACCCAGCAAACGATTCTGATCATCGATGACCAGGACTATACGCAGAGCCACACGGTCCAGTATGGCTATGGCGTCTTCAAGCGTCGTCAGAGGCCCAGTCAGGGTCAACTCCCAAGGTCTCATCGTCATTCCTTACTCATCATGTTAGTTGAATCATCTAAGTCTTGCGCTCGGACCGATCGCACATTGCTGCTCCGCCAAGTCACGTATCAATGTCACCCCTGCGCCAACGATTGCACCACGCGCTATTGTAAGCCCAGGCAAAAGAGTAGAACCCGTAGCGATGAACGCCCCTTCCTGGACATCAACACTCCCACACACAACGGCGCCAGGCCCAACATGCACATGCGCACCGATTCGACAGTCGTGGTCAATGCTTGCTCTCGTATTGATGATTGTACCCGCCCCCAATAACACATCAGGCTGGACGATGGCACCCGCCATGACCTGAGCCCCTTCCCCCAGCACAACCGTTTCGTCGACCCAAGAGTAGGGATGGACCAGAGTGGCGAACCGAAATCCCTTGGATTTCAATCGTTCATGTATACGCTGCCTTAGACAGCTACGTGGCAACTGACCGACTCCATGAATCAACAGCACTTGCTCAGAGTCGAGCTTTTCAAGCGCGTCATCACCACCTAGCACGGTAACCCCCCGCCAACAGCTTCCGCGTAAGTCAGCGAGCTCCGGCGCGCACACACCCTCGACCTGGAGCCCCAAAGATCTCGCCAAGGCAAGCAATACCTTGGCGTGGCCGCCCGCGCCGATGATTATATGGGGGGGAGACATCACTGAATAACTTCCCCGGCCGCGTAATCGCGTAGAGAGACCTGCCCTACCAGATTCCATATATGAGTAGGCGTCAATCCTGAACCGCAGCGAGCAGTGCTCAACTGATCGGATTCGATGATGCTGCCCTTTTGGATTGATCTCGCCGCGATGATCTGTTGCCTTGCAGCCAATCGAGTGTCCCATTCGCTCGGTTGCGGTATCTTGAAAGAATCGCCAAGAGCAATTTCCAGATCTCGGATGTCTGAGATCAGGCGTCCGAGTTCATCGGGCTCCAATGAAGCTGCATGATCCGGTCCCGGCAGCGCACGATCGAGGGTAAAATGCTTTTCTATCACACAAGCCCCGCGGGCAACGGCTGCCGCGGAGATTAGCCCCCCTGCCGTATGATCCGAATAGCCAACCGGGAGAGAGAAAGTCGAAGCCAGTGTATCCATGGCTCGCAGATTGACTTCATGCATGGGCGTTGGATACTGCGACGTACAGTGAAGCAAAGTCACCCAACCTTGCAGGGTTTCACGAGCGTCTGTTTGTGCCCAGCACTTCCAAACCTCGTCCATGTGACGTGGCTCTTCTTCATTCAGCCGAGCATGCGCAATGATCGCCAGGGCTTGCTCTACCTCACTCAGAGTTGCCATACCAGTCGAAACGATCAGAGGCTTTAAGGTTCGCGCGAAGCGCCAGAGCAGGGGACCATTGGTGATCTCCCCCGATGGAATCTTGTAAATCGGCATATCCAGCCCAATCAGAAATTCCAGACTGGAGATATCGAAAGCAGTAGACAAAAATTCGATACCCCGAGCACGAGCGTGGGCTTGAAGTTCTTCGTGCCATTGTCGGGGCAATTCCAGCTTGCGCAGCATCTCTAGCTGGCTTTCCGAATCTGATGTCGTAACCTTCTGATAATTTGCCTTTGGTGCAAATTGTGAAGCGAGAACATCTGCGCTGAATGTTTGAAACTTAACTGCGTCAGCGCCAGCTGCAGCAGCGGCATCGATCAGACGGAACGCGAGATCGCGCTCCCCATTGTGATTGACACCGGCTTCTGCGATGAAATAAACCTTCTGGTTCTTCATTTTCCTACCTTATGCATCATGCATCGAAGAAGGGTTTCGTTGGCTGCATAGCATAGGTCGTCAACACTTCGACGATACGCTCTACAGTGCGTCCATCACCATAGGGATTGACAACATTACGACTGAGCTCTTGGAATGGGATGGATAATGCTTTGGTGATCGTCTCTTCGATCGCCAGAACGTCAGCCGGACAATGAAGCACCGACTCAGCAGCCAGGCGCCCTCGCTGGCGAATCCCAATATCAACTGAAGGCACCCCCACGCCGGGAGCTTCAATGATACCGCTCGATGAGTTACCAATCACAACCTGCGCATGCTTCAACGCACTGTGGTACCGCCGGAAACCCAATGATGCAATGGCTTTTACTCGTTTGGGATACCTGCTGGCGTAAGCCTCGATCAACGGTATTATCGCCCGTCCACCGTTATCAGAATTGGGGTAGGTAACGATTATCTGATGATTTGGAAACCGGTCAAGGGCAGCCAAAAGTGAGGTAAACGACTGCACTGGTTCCTCTCCCTCCAACGTGACCGGGTGGTACGTGACGAGCAAGAAGGGAGCATCGAGTTCAAACCCCAAGCTATTACCCAACGCCTCAAGGCTCATCACAGGACTGCGATTGAAATGCTCCAAACCTATGGCGCCGACGTTGAAAACCCGATCAGGTGATTCGCCTAATTGGATCACCCGCTTGCGATAGACGTCCGTAGCAACGAAATGCAGATAAGACATTTTGGTGATGCTATGTCGTATCGCGTCGTCATAAGCCCCTTCGGTGACCTCGCCCCCGTGAAGATGCGCAATGGGAATTCTCATGATCATCGCAGACTGGGCGATGGCCAAGGCCTCATAGCGATCGCCCAGAATCACCAGGCAATCGGGCTTCAGCCGCTCAAGCGCGTCGGCGAACCCTAACAGCCCGACTCCCATGGATTTGACAACCCCCACGGAGCTATCGGAGGACAATAGCATTTCCACCTTGGCGTCTATGACGAAACCATCCTGAGCAATGGCTTTCCACGTATCACCGAATTCAGGTGACAAGTGCATGCCGCTGACGATCAGTTGCAAATCAACCGAAGGGGACGCTCTTAACTCATTTAGCAACCAATACAACAGACCATATTCAGCCCGTGTGCCGGTGAACACTGCGATCCGCCGTTTCATACAATTGAGCTCAGCACAACGCTGCTCGGCAGGTTGACGACTCTAGCTTCGAGCCATTCAGCGTTACTCAGATCCCCTTTGAGACAAGCTGCATAGGCTGGCAACTTATTCATCAACGCCCAGATAGGCCTGGTCATCACATTCCGCGCGTTGGTAGCCTTGAGCAGCTCATCACGCTGCTCTGCATTTTCACAAATGACTGCATTGAGCCAGTAATTCGAACGACACTTTGGAGGTTCTTTGAAGAAGACCAATCCTGAGCCATCAAGCTCACGCTCATAAAACGCAGCCAATTGACGCTTTATTTCAATAAAATGGTCCAACTGCTCAAGCTGTGCACACCCGAGCGCGGCGTTGAGATTAGGAAGCCTATAGTTGTAGCCGATTTCGTCGTGCCGAAACTCATAGGCATGGCTAAGCTTGGCAGTGGTTGTGAGATGCTTTGCCCTGGCACCTATCTTAGCGTCTGTCAAGATCATGCCGCCCCCACCGGTCGTGATGATCTTGTTCCCATTAAAGCTCAAAGTGCCCAATGCGCCGAAGGTACCCGTATGACGTCCTTTATAGAGACTACCAAGGGATTCGGCAGCATCTTCGACTAACATCAACCCCCAGCGGGTGCAGCATTCAACTAGCGCATCGAGCTCGACAGGATGACCAAATGTGTGCATGGGCAAACATGCCTTTATGACCTTATCATTGCTCTTGGCCCGACACTGGCCATCAGTATCGCGGTAGGCATTTTGCGACAGCCAATTCTCCAGAGCATATGGAGACAATCCCATAGTGTGCAAGTCGACATCCACAAAAACCGGTTCGGCCCCGCAATAAGCGATAGCATTGCAGGTTGCGACAAAGGTCAATGGCTGGGTAACTACCAGATCACCAGGCCGAACGCCTGCGAGTAGCAAAGCCATGTGCAAAGCAGCCGTGCCGTTGACCGTTGCGACGGCACGCTCACTGCCAGTGAAGGCAGCCATACAACTCTCGAATTGATCGACGAAGGTACCGACACTAGAGACAAAGGTAGAATCGAGTGTAGCGTTGACATATTCCCGCTCTTTGCCGGCAAAAACAGGAGCGTGCAAAGGAATAAACTCCGTCGTCCCGAAGTATTCACGAATGGACCGAATCAGAGAATCGTACATATCATCCTCACACGTTGTAGATGTCGGCTTTGTACTTGGAAAGATTTTCGGGACGCACCAGCCACTCGACAGTCTTCTCCAGTCCCTGACGAATCGAATAATCAGGCTTAAAACCAGTCAAGCCTTGGATTTTTGCATTGTCGCACCACAGACGAAACACTTCCGACTTTTCTGGGCGCAAACGCTGGTCGTCGAGAAGAAACTCCACGTCACTGCCCATGATGTCCTTAATAAGATTCAGAGTATCACCTACTGAAATCTCATAATTCGAACCAATATTAACCGTCTGACCAACGGCCTCGCTGCAGTTGGCCAACATCAAAAAGCCACGACACGTATCTAGAACATAATTAAAGTCTCGTGTCGGCGAGACATCTCCCAGCTTTATCTGCTTCATCCCGCTAGCAATTTGAGTAATAATCGTGGGGATGACAGCGCGCGCCGACTGGCGAGGGCCGTATGTGTTGAATGGTCGGGCTATGGTAAGAGGCAAGTTGAATGAGTTGAAAAAACTCATCGCCATGGCATCCGCACCAATTTTCGACGCGCTGTACGGAGATTGCGCCTGGAGAGGATGATTTTCATCGATAGGAACATATTGGGCGGTACCATAAACCTCACTTGTAGAGGTATGGATAATGCGCGAAACATTATTTTCCAAGGCAGCCTGACAAATGTTTAACGTACCCTTGACATTGGTGTCGACATAGCTATCAGGGGCCACATAGGAATAAGGAATAGCTATCAGCGCCGCCAAGTGATAAATGACATCAACATCCTTTGTAATATGTTTACAAAAATGCGGATCCCTGACATCACCACTGATCACCTCAATGGAATCTCTACATTCAATATCCTCTAGCCACCCCCAACTATTAAAGGAGTTATATAGCGAAAGAGCCTTGACTTGATACCCCTCTCTCACCAGCAGTTCAACCAAGTGAGAACCGATAAAGCCGTCAGCCCCCGTCACCAATACTTTTTTCACATTTCACCTCAGTAATAGTTGAGCGTTAAATTCAGCACTAGCCGCCATGGCCATATATTTCTTCTGATGCGCTCATCGAACTTCAGGAATATTTATGCTGAGACTTGTACATCACCGCCAGAGTTTTCTGGCCACACTCCACAAAAAAAATGATTTTCATTTGACAATTAAAATGAACCAAACACATCTACATCCACAAAAATAAAAACGCCGACCCACCCAAAAAACAATAAAACCCACTACCACTATAAAATTTACACCACCATAATCAGGTCAACACCAAAAAACACAATACTCGTTCCTCTGCATGAGCGAAAATACATACACCTTAGCAACCCACTCCATCCAACCAGAAGCCTTTTACTTAGCCAAGCTACCAATAGAGACAAGTCGAACAAGGGCAACAAACACGCCCAATAAAAGCCCCATTATGCCTCCCAATATCAAAATCATACTTCGCCTTGGTTTAATCGGACTATCCGGAATTTCAACATTCCCATCCTGCCGATAAACAGAAATGCTATCAGGGTTGACACTCAACTTACGGTAGAAACCATAACTCATCTGAAGCGAACGCAAATCCGGTATAAAGGCATCATCAGAGGTTCGACTCTCCAGCGCACTGACCTCCGCCATTAACGCTTTACTGCCGCGTTGATAGTCCATTTTATTTCCGGTGTCTACGGTAATATCTACCGCAGCCGAGGAGTTTATTACTGAGGTAGTCAATCCGATTGTTTCAGCAATTTTCAACGCTTCACGTAACTGCTCAATTCGATCCTCGCGTACCCGCTGCGCGGTCTCGCGCAAGCTGATAATCCGCTGCTCCAGATTACGCGCTCTAACGGACGCTTCAGTTGTGACATTCTTGATCAACTCCAGTTCAGCCTCACCACTGGCACGCTGGACATAGGCCTTCGCCCATTCCGTCGCCCGAACGGGATCACTACCCTGGACCGTAATCGAAAAACGATCCGAAGCGTCCTTCCCGCCCCCTTTAACCACCAACTGTCGAGAGAAATGCTCGTACAAACGATCAAGCGCCCCCTTTCGCTCAGACTCATCAAGCGAGGGAAGATAGACATCATTGAAAAATTTTTGACGGAGGGACTCGCCCCGAAGATTACGAACGAATACGTCATAAACATATTCAATAGAATAAAGATCCAGCTCCGTACTGCTCCCACGACCATAATTGAGTTCAGCAATACCATTCTGCGTCGGAGGCATGATAAATAGTTCGGCCTGATAGACTGGCTTGCTGAGGAACGCATAGATACCTGCGCCCACAGTGACAAAAATAGCAACACCTAGTATCAACCATTTTTGAATCCACAACCCACGCGTAAGCGCAATCAGATCGAGCTCTCCAGCACCTTGCTCTTCAACAGATTTTTTTTGCATATACGGCCTCGCTTCCTTTTTTAAAAACTGCGCTTGCAGACAAACAGTACGCGTTAGAAGGTAAGGTTCCGCCGGACAAAATTCAAAGTACAGTTAAATCAAATATATACAAAACTTATCCAAGCCAGAAATTGCAGACAGTGATCCTTACCGAGACTGCTGGGTTCCCCCTTTTACTTCAACAACCGACGCACTCCCGTAATCCACGCGAGCAAGGGACCGAGCATCATACCAGCGAGAAGGGCCAACAGCACCAAAACCGAAATCGGAAGCTGAGGAGCGGACCATCCCAAGAATAACAGCCCGACAAGCTGAGTATTTTCAAGCATGAACAGAATAATAGCAGCGGCTACGAGTAAGGCAGCCACTGCAAACGCTAGACGTTTAAAGCTCCGCATGAATATTCCTTCATAGGTTCCCGGTTAAAGATCATCACCCTCTTCCTCGTTCACACGATCCCTGAGCTCCTTACCCGGCTTGAAATGAGGCACGAATTTCCCATCCAGGCTGACCGACTGGCCGGTCTTTGGATTGCGCCCCACCCGCGGAGCACGGTAGTGCAGGGAAAAGCTGCCGAAACCGCGAATCTCGATACGATCCCCGGTCGCCAGGCACTGGGACATTTGTTCAAGCATAGTCTTGATGGCCAGCTCCACATCCTTGGACGAGAGCAGCCCTTGATGGGTGACAATTCGCTCGATCAACTCCGACTTCGTCATGTTTTTCCCTTCTTTTTCAAGCAGCTAGGAAAATCGCTTCAAAGGTTTTAGCACGCCCGGAGGAATTTGAACAGCCCGAGTATTGACATACACCGCCAGAGCCTTACCTGCCCCTTCTTCGTGCAGATCAAGAATTTTTCCTATCGACACATGACCAGCATCGTGCGAGTCACGTAACCTGCCGGATTGAAGCCAAAGGGGTATGAGTCCTCATCCTTTGCATCGTCAGATCGGGTAATCACTTTATAGCCGACTCCCTTACACTCCTTCGCAGCGCGCTTGTAGCACCTCTCCCAGCCGGAACCCAATCCTGAGCAGTCGATTTCAATACCACTGACGCCGCGCACAGCATGGGTCTTGGCATTCGTGGAACAACCGGACAGCATCAGCAAGACCAACAAAAAGAAAACTTTGTTCATTCAAATCCTTCAAGCCAGAGGCTCGACTCGACAACCACTTCAGGTCTAAGCGTAGCCCTCGAACAGCCGACGACATACTTAATAAAGAGACAGCATTTTTGACACATTGGTTTCAAAGCAAACCACCGACTGATCGCGGTGTCGCCAAATAATCCGATAAATAGAAGCCAAAAAAAAAGGGCGACCGAAGTCGCCCTTTCTTACAGAAAATCAGAACTTAGTTCTGCTTTTCCGCTTGTGCAGCACGCAGCAGGTCACCCAGGGTGGTGGCTACTGGAGCATCCGAAGCAACTGGCTTGTCGCGCAGGCTCTGGATGGCTTCTTTCTCGTCTTCAACGTCTTTCGACTTGATCGAGAGCTGGATTACGCGGCTCTTACGATCAACGCTGATGATCTTGGCTTCTACTTCTTCGCCTTCTTTCAGAACGTTGCGCGCGTCTTCAACGCGGTCACGGCTGATTTCGGAGGCTTTCAGAGTCGCTTCGATATCGTCGGCCAGGGTGATGATGGCGCCTTTGGCGTCAACTTCTTTCACGATGCCCTTAACGATTGCGCCTTTGTCGTTCTCTTGAACGTACTCGGAGAACGGATCGCTTTCCAGCTGCTTGATACCCAGGGAGATGCGCTCGCGCTCTGGGTCAACCGACAGGATAACGGTGTCCAGCTCGTCGCCCTTCTTGAAGCGACGCACAGCTTCTTCGCCCACTTCGTTCCAGGAGATGTCGGACAGGTGAACCAGGCCGTCGATGCCGCCGTCCAGACCAATGAAGATACCGAAATCGGTGATCGACTTGATGGTGCCGGAGATCTTGTCACCCTTGTTGAACTGGCCAGAGAAGTCTTCCCATGGGTTGGACTTGCACTGCTTGATACCCAGGGAGATACGACGACGCTCTTCGTCGATGTCCAGAACCATGACTTCCACTTCGTCGCCGACTTGTACGACTTTCGAAGGGTGGATATTCTTGTTGGTCCAGTCCATTTCCGAAACGTGTACCAGACCTTCAACGCCTTCTTCCAGCTCAGCGAAGCAGCCGTAGTCGGTCAGGTTGGTTACACGAGCGGTAACGCGAGTGCTTTCTGGGTAACGGGCTTTGATAGCAACCCATGGATCTTCGCCCAGTTGCTTCAGGCCCAGGGAAACACGATTGCGCTCGCGATCGTACTTCAGAACCTTGACATCGATCTCGTCGCCAACGTTGACGATTTCCGATGGATGCTTGATACGCTTCCAAGCCATGTCGGTGATGTGCAGCAGGCCGTCGACGCCGCCCAGATCCACGAATGCGCCGTAGTCGGTGAGGTTCTTGACGATACCCTTGACTTGCTGGCCTTCCTGCAGCGATTCCAGCAGAGCTTCACGCTCGGCGGAGTTCTCGGCTTCCAGGACGCTGCGACGGGAAACGACAACGTTGTTGCGCTTCTGGTCCAGCTTGATGACCTTGAATTCCAGCTCTTTGCCTTCCAGGTGCGTGGTGTCGCGCACTGGACGGACGTCAACCAGGGAACCTGGCAGGAACGCACGGATGCCGTTAACGTCGACAGTGAAGCCGCCTTTAACCTTACCGTTGATAACGCCCTTGACCACTTCCTCAGCTGCGAAAGCCGCTTCCAGAACGATCCAGCATTCAGCGCGCTTGGCTTTTTCACGGGACAGCTTGGTTTCACCAAAGCCATCTTCAACCGAGTCCAGCGCAACGTGAACTTCGTCACCGACGTTGATGTTCAGTTCGCCAGCGTCGTTGTAGAACTGCTCAAGCGGGATGAGTGCTTCAGACTTCAGGCCAGCGTGAACGGTTACCCAGCGAGCTTGGTAATCGATATCAACGATAACACCGGTGATGATGGAGCCTGCCTGAAGGTTCAGGGTTTTCAGGCTTTCTTCAAAGAGTTCCGCAAAGCTTTCGCTCATTTTAATTCCTGTCGATGGGGGCGAAGAATACGCCCGGCTCCACACCCCAGACGGTGTGGGTTAGTTTCATATAAAGAAAGCACCGCAGAACTATGACTGGTCCCCTGCGAGGCTTCCGGGTCACCCGGCGATATCGCGAATGGCGATCTCGCTCATGATGCGTTGCAACACCTGGTCGATGGACAACTCCGTGGAATCCAGCTGTATCGCGTCAGCCGCCGGCTTGAGCGGGGCTACTGCGCGCTGGGTATCACGCTCATCGCGTGCACGAATCTCATCTAGCAGACTCGACAGACTAACATCCTCGCCTTTGCCCTTCAACTGCAAATAACGGCGACGAGCCCGTTCCTCCGCGCTGGCGGTGAGAAAAATCTTCAGCGGCGCATCGGGAAACACCACGGTGCCCATGTCACGGCCATCAGCCACCAGCCCCGGCGCTTCCAGGAAAGCACGTTGGCGCTGCAGCAAGGCCTCGCGCACCGCGGGCAGCGCAGCGACCTGAGAGGCGCCGGCACCCACGCTTTCGGTGCGAATGACATCACTGACTTCATCACCCTCCAGGACGATACGTTGCAACTGACCATCCGTCGCGGCGATGAACTGTACATCCAGATGCGCAGCCAGCGCCTTGAGCAACTCCTCGTTGGTCAGGTCGACACCGTGATTGCTGGCGGCGAATGCCAGCAAACGATACAAGGCGCCCGAATCGAGCAGGTTCCAGCCCAACTGTCGGGCCAGGATCCCGGCGACGGTGCCCTTGCCCGAGCCGCTCGGACCATCGATGGTGATGACCGGTGCCTTGATGTTCACGACTGAACCTCTTGCGCTACTCGGATACCGACCTGCGCGCACAGCGCCAGGAAGTTCGGGAACGACGTCGCGACGTTGGCGCAGTCATGGATGCGAATCGGCGCGCTGGCGCGCAACGATGCAACACTGAAGGCCATGGCGATACGGTGATCGCCGTGCCCATGGACTTCGCCGCCACCGATCTGGCCGCCGTCGATGATGATGCCGTCCGGGGTCGGTTCGCATTTGACACCCAGTGCCAGCAAGCCGTCCGCCATGACCTGGATACGATCCGACTCCTTGACCCGCAGCTCTTCGGCGCCCGTCAACACGGTCCGACCTTCTGCACACGCGGCAGCCACGAACAGCACCGGGAATTCGTCGATGGCCAGCGGAACCAGCGCTTCCGGAATCTCGATACCTTTGAGTTTAGCTGCTCGTACGTGCAGGTCCGCCACTGGCTCACCACCGACTTCCCGTTGGTTTTCCAGGGTGATGTCAGCCCCCATCAAGCGCAGGATATCGATCACGCCGGTACGGGTCGGGTTGATGCCCACGTGCTCCAGCACGAGGTCGGAACCTTCGGCGATGGAGGCGGCGACCAGGAAGAACGCGGATGAAGAGATATCGCCCGGCACTTCGATGTGGGTAGCGGTCAGCTTGTTGCCCGATTCAACGGACGCGGTGGCGTCATCGACGGTGACCGGGTAGCCAAAGCCACGCAGCATGCGCTCGGTGTGATCACGAGTCGGGGCCGGCTCGGTGACGGTGGTCTTGCCTTCGGCGTAGAGACCGGCCAGCAGCAGGCAGGATTTCACCTGGGCGCTGGCCATCGGCATGGTGTAGGTCAGGCCTTTGAGCTTGTTGCCACCACGAATGGTCATGGGTGGGCGACCGTCGGCCGCAGTCTCAATGACCGCGCCCATTTCCCGCAACGGGTTGGCGACACGATTCATCGGGCGCTTGGACAACGAGGCATCACCGGTCAGCGTGCTGTCGAAGTCCTGTGCGGCCAGCAGGCCGGACAACAGGCGCATCGAGGTTCCGGAGTTGCCCAGGTAGATCGGGCCCGGGGCAGGCTTGAGGCCGTGCAGGCCGACACCATGAATGGTCACGCGACCATGGTGCGGGCCTTCGATGACCACCCCCATGTCGCGAAACGCTTGCAGCGTTGCCAGGGCGTCTTCGCCCTCGAGGAAACCTTCCACCTCGGTCACGCCTTCGGCCAGGGAGCCGAGCATGATCGAACGGTGGGAAATCGATTTATCGCCCGGTACACGAATACGCCCGCTCAGGGAGCCACCAGGTTGTGCCAGGAAAATCAGATCGTTGGAGTTCATAGCGTCCACATAGGCCCGACGGGCCAGGATTTTACTGAAATGCTCGCGGGCCACCCTGGCGCGTGTGAAAACGCCCAGCAATTGGTGCCCGTCCCCAGCATCGACCGCGTCACGCAAGGCGTCGAGGTCGCTGCGAAATGTATCGAGTGTGCGCAGGACAGCCTCGCGGTTGGCGAGAAAGATGTCATGCCACATGACCGGGTCGCTCCCGGCGATTCTCGTGAAATCGCGGAAGCCGCCGGCAGCGTAACGGAAGATCTCAAGATTTTCATTGCGTTTGGCCAATGAGTCCACCAGGCCGAACGCCAGCAAGTGCGGCAAATGACTGGTGGCGGCCAGGACTTCATCGTGACGCTCGACCTGCATGTGCTCGACGTCGGCACCCAGCTCGCGCCACAGACGATCCACCACCGCCAGCGCGGCAGGATCGGTCTGGGCCAACGGCGTCAATATCACTTTGTGGCGACGAAACAGCTCGGCATTGGACGCTTCCACCCCACTCTGCTCGGAGCCGGCAATCGGATGACCCGGCACGAAACGCGCCGGCATCGCGCCGAACGCCTCGCAGGCCGCGCGCACGACATTGCCCTTGGCGCTGCCGACATCCGTGAGAATCGCCCGCCCAAGGTCCATGGTCGCCAGGCGCGCCAGCAACTTCTCCATGGCCAGAATCGGCACCGCCAGTTGGATCACGTCAGCGCCCTGGCAGGCGATCGCCAGATCATCCTCGCAGCGATCCACCACGCCCAGCTCGACCGCCAGCTTGCGCGATTGCGGATCCAGGTCGACACCAATCACTTCACGGCACAGGCCGCTTTCGCGCAAGCCCTTGGCAAACGAACCACCGATCAACCCCAGGCCGACCACCACCAGGCGACCGATCATAGGTGCAGCAGGTTGCAGCGAAGTGACATCAACCACGAGCCAGGACCTTGCTCAATGCTTCAAGGAAACGGCTGTTTTCCGCTGGCAGGCCGATGGTCACGCGCAAGTGGTTGGGCATGCCGTAGTTGGCCACCGGACGCACGATCACGCCTTCGCGCAGCAAGCCCTGGAACACTGGTGCCGCAACGCGCCCGACGTCGACGCAGATGAAATTGCCTTTCGAGGGGATCCAACTCAGGCCCAGCTCACGGAAACCAGCCTCGAGTTGCTGCATGCCGGCCTCGTTCAAGCGACGACTTTCAGCCAGGTAGGCGTCATCCTGCAACGCCGCGCAGGCAGCGGCCAATGCAAAACTGTTGACGTTGAACGGCTGGCGCACACGGTTCAGCACGTCAGCCACCACGGCAGTGGACAAACCGTAGCCGACCCGCAGCGACGCCAGGCCATAGGCCTTGGAGAACGTGCGCGACACCAGCAGGTTCGGGTAGGCGGCAAGGAAATCCAGGCCATCAGGCAGGTCGCTGCCCTCGGCGTACTCGATGTAGGCCTCGTCCAGCACCACCAGCACGTGCTCAGGCACGTCCTGCAGGAAATCATCCAGCGCCTGGGCATCGAACCAGGTACCGGTCGGGTTGTTCGGATTGGCAATGAAGACCACGCGGGTGTTGGCGTCGATCGCGGCCAGCATGGCCGGCAGATCATGACCCCAGTCCTTGGCCGGAACCACATGGGCATCAGCGCCGACGGCCTGGGTGGCGATCGGATAGACCGCGAACGCGTGCTCGCTGAACACCGCGTTGAGGCCCGGCGCCAGGTAGGCTCGCGCCACCAGTTCGAGGATGTCGTTGGAACCGTTGCCCAGGGTTACCTGGCCCAGCTCGACGCCACAGCGCTCGGCCAACAGGCTTTTCAAGGCGAACCCATTGCCATCGGGGTAACGGGTCAGCGCGGCCAGTTCGTCGCGGATCGCTGCCAGGGCCTTGGGACTCGGGCCCAGCGGGTTTTCGTTGCTCGCCAACTTGACGATGCTGGCCGGGTCCAGGTTCAGTTCGCGGGCCAGTTCATCCACAGGCTTGCCTGGAACGTAAGGCGAGAGTTGTTGCACGCCTGGCTGGGCCAGGGCGAGGAAGTTGCCACTCATTTGCTATCCGCCCTTAAAGAACTGCCTTGGGGTAGGAACCCAGCACCTTGAGTGCCACTGCTTCCTGACTGATTTTCTCCAGCACACCTTTTACCAGCGGATCGCGGTGGTGGCCGACGAAATCGATGAAGAACACGTAGGTCCATTTACCGCTGCGCGACGGACGGGTCTCGATGCGCGTCAGGTCGATACCGTTGTCGTGGAACGGCACCAGCAGTTCATGGAGTGCACCCGGCTTGTTGCTCATCGACACGATGATCGAGGTCTTGTCATCGCCGGTCGGTGGCACTTCCTGGTTGCCGATCATGAGGAACCGCGTGGAGTTGTCCGGACGGTCTTCGATTTTCTCGGCCAGGCGAGTCAGCCCGTAGAGACCGGCGGCCATGTCACCGGCGATCGCCGCCGAGTTCCATTCACCCTTGACCCGCTTGGCCGCCTCGGCATTGCTCGATACCGCCACGCGCTCGACGTTCGGGTAATGGGCGTCCAGCCACTTGCGGCACTGGGCCAGCGATTGGGCGTGGGAATAGATCCGGCTGATGCTGTCGGTCTTGGTGTTCTCGCCCACCAACAGATGGTGGTGGATGCGCAATTCGACTTCGCCGCAGATCACCATGTCGTGCTCGAGGAAGCTGTCCAGCGTATGGTTGACCGCGCCTTCGGTGGAGTTCTCCACCGGCACCACGCCAAAATTCACCGCGCCGGCCGCCACTTCGCGGAAGACCTCGTCAATGGCCGCCATCGGTTTGCTGATCACTGCATGGCCGAAGTGCTTCATGGCGGCTGCCTGGGTGAACGTACCTTCAGGGCCCAGGTAAGCGACTTTCAGCGGCTGCTCCAACGCCAGGCACGAGGACATGACTTCGCGAAACAGTCGCGCCATCTCTTCGTTGCTCAACGGGCCCTTGTTGCGCTCCATGACCCGCTTGAGCACCTGGGCTTCACGCTCGGGGCGATAAAACACCGGCACTTCGCCTTCGGCCAGGGAGGCCATCTTCACCCGGGCGACTTCCTGGGCGCAGCGCGCGCGCTCGCTGATCAACTCCAGGACCTTTTCGTCCAGGGCGTCGATGCGCAGGCGCAGCGCCTTGAGCTCTTGTTCAGACATCAGCCATGTTCCTTCTCGAACTCTGCCATGTAGGCGATCAGCGCATTGACGGCGTTGATGTCCACGGCGTTGTAGATGGAAGCGCGCATGCCGCCCACCGAACGATGGCCCTTGAGGTTCAACAGGCCACGTTCGTCGGCACCGGCCAGGAACGGCTTGTCGAGACGGTCGTCGGCCAGGCGGAACGGCACGTTCATCCAGGAGCGATCGGACTTGTTGATCGGGTTGCTGTACAGGCCACTGGCATCGATGAAGTCATACAGGGTGCGCTGCTTCACTTCGTTGAGCTTGGCGATGGCTTCGACGCCGCCCTGCTCTTTCAGCCATTCGAACACCAGGCCGGACAGGTACCAGGCCAGGGTCGGCGGGGTGTTGTACATCGAGCCGTTGTCTGCCGCGACCTTGTAGTCGAGCATGGTCGGGCACAGGGAACGGGCACGGCCCAGCAGGTCTTCACGGATGATGTTGACCAGGATGCCGCTTGGGCCGATGTTCTTTTGCGCGCCCGCGTAGATCATGCCGAAGCGGGAGATATCCACCGGACGCGACAGGATGTCGGAGGACATGTCGGCCACCAGGGGCACGTCACCGGTTTCCGGGATCCAGTTGAATTCCAGGCCTCCGATGGTTTCGTTCGGTGCGTAGTGAACGTAGGCCGCGTCCTTGGACAGATTCCATTCGTTCTGGCCGGGAATGGCGAAATAGTCGTAGGGCTTGGCGGAAGCCGCGACGTTGACGCGACCGTAGCGCGAGGCTTCCTCGATGGCTTTCTGCGACCAGATACCGGTGTCGATGTAGTCGGCCTGGCCGTTTTCGGGCAGCAGGTTCAGCGGGATCTGGGCGAACTGCTGACTGGCGCCGCCCTGCAGGAACAGCACCTTGTAATTGGACGGGATGTTCAGCAGATCACGCAGATCCTGCTCGGCCTTCGTGGCGATGGACACGAACTCATCGCTGCGATGGCTCATTTCCATGACGGACAGGCCCTTGCCATGCCAGTCGAGAAGTTCACCCTGGGCACGTTTCAGGACCGCTTCAGGCAGCGCCGCCGGGCCGGCACAGAAGTTATAGGCTCTCTTGCTCACATCCAATCTCGCTCTGATCTGGTGGTCACATAAATCTTTTGGTCTGCGCCGCTCCCACAGGGGTTGCCGCTCATTCAAGACATGGATGAATCCGTGGCGAGGGAGCTTGCTCCCGCTGGGCCGGTCCGACGCTTCGGGCGAAGCGGCCCCATTTCTATGAGCGCTTCGCACTCAAGCGGGAGCAAGCTCCCTCGCCACAATGAATCAAACAAACCTTTAGGGAGCAGCATTGCCCCGGCAGGGGAATGCGCAGTGTCGCAAATTTTCAAACGGGACAAACAACAAGGGGGCGAATCTTCATCCGCCCCCTGCGCGTCCGCTTAGTCCTGCGGTTCTTCTTCGTCTGCGGCAGCGTCGAGCGGTTGATCGTCGGTCACGTCATCGACATCGGCACCGATGGCGCCGTCGAATGCCACGTCCTCGTCACCCTCCAGCTCCTCACCTTCGACTTCCGACGGCTCCTGCACCCGCTCAAGCCCGACCAGCGTCTCGTCGTTGGCCAGCTTGATCAGGGTCACGCCCTGGGTGTTACGGCCCAGGCTGGAGACTTCGTCGACGCGCGTACGCACCAGGGTACCCTGGTCAGAGATCAGCATGATCTCTTCGCCATCGAGCACCTGAACGGCGCCAACCAAACGACCGTTACGCTCATTGCTGACCATGGCGATCACGCCCTGGCCGCCACGCTTGTACTCGGGGAACTCGCTGATGGCGGTACGCTTGCCGTAGCCACGCTCCGAAGCGGTAAGGATCTGGCTGCCTTCTTCGGGGATCAGCATGGAAATCAGCTTCTGGCCTTCCGGCAGGCGCATGCCGCGCACGCCGCGGGCGGTACGGCCCATGGCGCGAACGTCGGATTCCTTGAAGCGCGTTACCTTGCCACCGTCGGAGAACAGCATGACTTCGCGCTCGCCATCGGTGATGGCGGCGGAAATCAGCACGTCGCCTTCATCGAGCTCCAGGGCGATCAGGCCGACACTGCGCTGGCGACTGAAGGATTCCAGCGGAGTCTTCTTCACGGTGCCGTTGGCGGTCGCCATGAAGATGTAGTGACCTTCGGTGTACTCCTCGACCGGCAGCATGGTGGTGATGTACTCACCGTCGTCCAGCGGCAGCAGGTTGACCAGCGGACGACCGCGCGCAGCACGCGATGCCTCGGGGATTTCATAGGTCTTGAGCCAGTACACCTTGCCTTTGCTGGAGAACAGCAGCAGCGTGGTGTGGCTGTTGGCGACCAGCAGGTGGGCGATGTAGTCCTCGTCCTTGACACCCGTAGCCGACTTGCCTTTGCCACCGCGACGCTGGGCCTGGTAGGCGGCCAGCGGCTGGGTCTTGGCGTAGCCGCCGTGGGAAATAGTCACCACGCGGTCTTCTTCCGGGATCATGTCACCCAGGGTCAGGTCCAGGCGCGCATCGAGGATCTCGGTGCGGCGCACGTCGCCGTATTCGGCGCGGATCACTTCCAGCTCTTCGCGGATCACTTCCATCAGGCGCGTGGCGCTGTTGAGGATGCGAATCAGCTCGCCGATCTGATTGAGGATCTCCTGGTACTCGGCCAGCAGCTTCTCGTGCTCCAGGCCGGTCAGGCGGTGCAGGCGCAGCTCCAGGATGGCTTGCGCCTGTTCCGGGGACAGGAAGTACTTGCCATCGCGCAGACCGTATTGCGGATCGAGGTTCTCCGGACGGCAGGAGTCTGCACCGGCGCGCTCGACCATGGTCATCACCGCGCTGGACTCCCAAGGCGTGCTGACCAGCGCTTCCTTGGCTTCCGACGGCGTTGGCGAGGCCTTGATCAGGGCGATGACCGGGTCGATGTTCGACAGGGCAACGGCCTGGCCTTCGAGGATATGGCCACGTTCACGGGCCTTGCGCAGTTCGAACACGGTGCGACGGGTCACCACTTCACGGCGGTGACGCACGAAGGCTTCCAGCAGGTCCTTGAGGTTCAGGATCCGCGGACGGCCGTCGATCAGCGCAACGATGTTGATGCCGAACACGCTTTGCAGCTGGGTCTGGGCGTAGAGGTTGTTGAGGATCACCTCAGGTACTTCGCCACGACGCAGTTCGATGACGACACGCATGCCGTCCTTGTCGGACTCGTCCCGCAGCTCGGTGATGCCTTCGAGCTTCTTCTCTTTCACCAGCTCGGCGATCTTCTCGATCAGGCGGGCCTTGTTCAACTGGTACGGCAGCTCAGTGATGACGATCTGCTGGCGACCACCGACCTTGTCGATGTCTTCGACCGTCGAGCGAGCACGCATGTAGATGCGGCCGCGACCGGTGCGGTAGGCCTCGATGATGCCGGCGCGACCGTTGATGATCGCAGCGGTCGGGAAGTCTGGGCCGGGGATGTATTGCATCAGCTCATCGACCGTCAGCTCGGGATTGTCGATGAGGGCCAGGCAACCGTCGATGACTTCACCGAGGTTGTGCGGCGGGATGTTGGTCGCCATGCCCACGGCGATACCACTGGAACCGTTGACCAGCAGGTTCGGGATACGAGTCGGCATGACCGCCGGGATCATTTCGGTGCCGTCGTAGTTCGGCACCCAGTCCACGGTTTCCTTGTGCAGGTCGGCCAGCAGCTCATGGGCCAGCTTGGTCATGCGCACTTCGGTGTATCGCATGGCCGCAGCGTTGTCGCCGTCCACCGAACCGAAGTTGCCCTGGCCGTCTACCAGCAGGTAGCGCAGGGAGAATGGCTGCGCCATGCGAACGATGGTGTCGTACACGGCAGTGTCGCCGTGGGGGTGATACTTACCGATCACGTCACCGACGACACGGGCGGATTTCTTGTACGGCTTGTTGAAGTCGTTGCCCAGCTCGCTCATCGCGAACAGCACGCGCCGGTGCACGGGCTTCAAGCCGTCGCGCGCATCCGGCAGCGCCCGCCCGACGATCACGCTCATCGCGTAGTCGAGGTAGGACTGTTTCAGCTCGTCTTCGATATTGACCGGGAGGATTTCTTTGGCCAGTTCGCCCATGAGAAGCCTGATTCCTTTTTCTGGTGAAACCTCGTCACATCCAGATGGGACGAACGAAGCTCGCCGCTGCAGAACAAGTGCCGTGCAGCGACTTACGACAAATCAACGAGTTATGCCATGGATCTGCGCAGTAAAGGCCACCTCGCGAGGCGGCCTTGGAAACCGCCGGATGTTATCACAAGAGCCGCCACGCACCTATCCCCCAGATGCGCATGGAGCATAGTTAGTTGACCGGTGACAGGCTGATAGAGGACGAGAGGGGCTCAGAAGCGTTGCGAATGAAGATTCAGGGGGAAAATGGAGGGTATTTGTTGCCTGCGCAGGTCCATTCGCGAGCAAGCCCGCTCCCACAGGGAATTCTTTATGTGCCGGAGCGTTCGTCCATAACATGAATCCAAGTGTGGGAGCGGGCTTGCTGGCGAAGGCAATGGTTCAAACAACCCCCACCCTCAATGCAAGCGCTTACGGCACATCAACTGCGCAATCTTCGCGGTATCAGGCCGCTCGATGATGCCCTTTTCCGTGACGATTGCATCGATCAGGTCCGCCGGGGTGACGTCGAACGCCGGGTTGAACACCTCTACATCCGCCCCGACCCGCTTGCCGCCGACTTCCAGCAGCTCGCGCGCATCGCGCTCCTCGATGGCGACGTCGTCACCGCAGGCCAGGCTCAGGTCGATGGCCGAGCTCGGCGCCACCACCATGAAGCGCACGCCATGGTGCATGGCGCAGACGGCCAATTGATAGGTCCCGATGCTGCTCGCCACATCGCCATTGGCGGTGATGCGGTCGGCGCCGACAACGACCCAGGTCACACCCTTGGCCTTCATGATGTGGGCGGCGGCGGAATCGGCGCCGAGGGTCACCGCAATGCCGTCACTGGCCAATTCCCACGCCGTCAGGCGCGTCCCTTGCAGCAAGGGGCGCGTTTCGTTGGCATAGACGCGTTCGACCATGCCGTCGAGGTAGGCGCCGCGGATCACCCCCAGCGCCGTGCCGAAGCCACCCGTTGCCAGGGCGCCGGCGTTGCAGTGGGTCAGGATGGCCTGGGCATTGCCCTGGTGCTTGCGGATCAGGTCGACGCCCAGCTGGGCCATGGTCAGGTTGGCTTCACGGTCACTCTCGTGAAGGGCGAGGGCTTCGGCCTCGAGGCTCACCAGGGGCTCGGCGTGCTCCTTGGAGCGCTCCAGGCGATCACGCATCCGGTCCAGCGCCCAGGCAACACTGGGCGCCGCCGGGCAGGCGTCCGCCAGCAAGGCGAAATCCGCTTCCAGCGCCGTCGACCAGTCACCGCCCGCGGCGATCCTGGCCCGCGCGGCCAGCACCACGCCATAGGCCGCCACGATGCCGATGACCGGCGCGCCCTGCACCACCTTCGCACCCATGGCATTGGCCACCGCGCCCACAGTGGTGCAGGCGATCCAGTGCTCGTCGAACGGCAAGGCACGCTGATCGAGCAGGTACAGGGCGCCATCACGCCAATCGATGGCTTTCACCTTCTCCGCGGCCAACAATCGATCGCGCATCCTTCACCCCGCACTCATGAACAAAAGCCGCCGATTATAGCGATCCCTCCGCGAAGACGCTCGGGTATACTTCGCCACTCTTTATACCCCATGGAACCGCTCCACGATGCCCAAGCCTGCCATTGCGCTCGACTTATTATTGCTACCGAGCTGGCTGGTGCCTGTCGAACCCGCTGGCGTGGTACTCAAGGATCACGGCCTGGGCATTCGCGACGGTTGCATCGTATTCATCGGCCCGCGGGCAGAGGCCTTGAAATGCAACGCGGCGCAGGTCCGTGAATTGCCCGGCATGCTGCTCAGCCCAGGCCTGGTCAATGCCCACGGCCACGCGGCAATGAGCCTGTTCCGCGGCCTGGCCGACGACCTGCCCCTGATGACCTGGCTCGAACAGCACATCTGGCCAGCCGAGGGCAAATGGGTCGACGAACAGTTCGTGAGCGATGGCACCGACCTGGCGATCGCCGAGCAGATCAAGGGCGGTATCACCTGCTTCTCCGACATGTATTTCTACCCCAAGGTGGCCAGCGAGCGCGTCCATAACAGTGGCGTGCGCGCGCAAATCGCCATTCCGATCCTGGACTTCCCGATCCCCGGCGCCGCCAGCGCCGACGAGGCCATCCGCCAGGGCGTCGAGTTGTTTGGCGACCTCAAGCACCATCCCCGGATCAAGGTCGCATTCGGCCCGCACGCGCCGTACACGGTGGGTGACGAAAACCTGGAGAAAATCCGCGTGATCGCCGAGGAGCTGGACGCAGCCATCCACATGCACGTTCACGAGACTGCCTTTGAAGTTCAACAGGCGGTGGACACGACCGGCGAGCGACCGCTGGCGCGCCTGGGTCGGCTGGGCCTGCTAGGACCACGTTTTCAGGCCGTGCACATGACTCAAATCAGCGCCGAAGACCAGGCGTTGCTGGTAGAAAGCAACTGCAACGTCATCCACTGCCCGGAATCGAACCTGAAGCTGGCCAGCGGATTCTGTCCGGTGGAGCGTTTGTGGCAGGCCGGCGTCAACGTGGCGGTCGGTACCGACGGTGCCGCCAGCAACAATGACCTCGATCTGTTGGGCGAAACCCGCACCGCCGCCCTGCTGGCCAAGGCCGTTGCCGGTTCGGCCACCGCCCTGGATGCCCACCGCGCGTTGCGCATGGCAACGCTCAATGGCGCCCGGGCACTGGGTATCGAGACCTCTGTCGGCTCACTGGAAGTCGGCAAGGCCGCCGACCTGGTGGCTTTCGACCTGACGGGGCTGGCGCAGCAACCGATTCACGACCCGGTGTCGCAGTTGATCTATGCCACCGGCCGCGATTGCGTGAAACACCTGTGGGTGGCCGGCAAGCCATTGCTGGAGGATGGACGGCTGACCCGCCTGGACGAAACACAATTGATCGCCACGGCCCAGGCCTGGGGTCGCCGCATCGGCGGCCACAACGAATAACCAAGCCCCTTGAGCCACGGCTCGGGAACATGATTTTTCAAGCTTTTCGAGGATCTGTACATGAGCAACGTCGACCACGCCGAAATCGCCAAGTTCGAAGCCCTGGCCCATCGCTGGTGGGACCGCGAAAGCGAATTCAAACCGCTGCATGACATCAACCCGCTGCGCGTCAACTGGATTGACGAACGGGTCAACCTGGCTGGCAAGAAGGTGCTCGACGTCGGCTGCGGCGGTGGCATCCTCAGCGAAGCCATGGCCCAGCGCGGGGCAACGGTGATGGGCATCGACATGGGCGAAGCGCCGCTGGCGGTCGCCCAATTGCATCAACTGGAGTCCGGCGTCAACGTTGAATACCGCCAGACCACTGCCGAAGCCCTGGCCGAAGAGATGCCTGGCCAGTTCGACGTGGTCACGTGCCTGGAAATGCTCGAACACGTACCGGACCCGTCTTCGGTCATCCGCGCCTGCTACCGCATGGTCAAGCCGGGCGGCCAGGTGTTCTTCTCCACCATCAACCGTAACCCCAAGGCCTACCTGTTCGCGATCATCGGCGCCGAGTACGTCATGAAGCTGCTGCCCCGGGGCACCCACGACTTCAAGAAGTTCATCCGTCCGTCCGAGCTGGGCGCCTGGAGCCGCGCAGCCGGGCTGACCGTCAAGGACATCATCGGCTTGACCTACAACCCGCTGACCAAACACTACAAACTGGCGGCCGACGTTGACGTCAACTACATGATCCAGACCTTGCGCGAGGAATAAATCGATGCGTCTCAAAGCGGTTCTCTTCGACATGGACGGCACATTGCTCGATACCGCGCCGGACTTCATCGCCATTTGCCAGGCCATGCGCGCCGACCGTGGCTTGCCGCCGATGAATACCCAGCACATCCGCGACGAGATTTCCGGTGGCGCGCGGGCGATGGTCGCCGTGACCTTCTCCATGGACCCGGAATCGCCGGGCTTCGAGGAACTGCGCCAGGAATTTCTCGAGCGCTACCTCAAGGCCTGCGCGGTCCACAGCCACCTGTTCGACGGCATGGCCGAGGTACTGGCCGACATCGAGGCGGCCAACCTGATCTGGGGCGTGGTCACCAACAAACCGGTGCGCTTCGCCGAACCGATCATGCAGCAACTGGGCCTGGCCGAGCGCTCGAAGGTACTGATCTGCCCCGACCACGTGAAAAACAGCAAGCCGGACCCTGAACCGCTGCTGCTGGCGTGCAAGATGCTCGACCTGGACCCGGCCAGCGTGCTGTTCGTGGGCGACGACCTGCGGGACATCGAATCTGGGCGCAACGCTGGCACCAAGACCTGCGCGGTGACCTATGGCTACATTCACCCGGACGACAATCCCAGGCACTGGGGCGCGGATGTGGTGATCGATCACCCGTCGGCGCTGCGTGAAGTACTGGATAACGCGTTGTGCAGTTGCTGAGCTGACACCGGAGATACCGCTCTTGTGGCCTGAGGACTCATGGGATTCATGAGCTGTGGGAGCAAAGCTTGCTCGCGAAACAGGCGACTCGATTTCTGAGAGACCGCGCCGCCTTCATCGCGGGCAAGCCTTGCTCCCACAGGAAGATCCCACGGGCACAGTAGCGCATCACCCCGTACCTGTTTTGTTTGTTGAGGTTATTTATGTTTGATTATTCCGCCCGCCCCGACCTGCTCAATGGCCGGGTGATCCTGGTCACCGGTGCCGGTCGCGGGATCGGCGCCGCCGCCGCGAAGGCCTATGCGGCCCATGGCGCAACCGTATTGCTGCTGGGCAAGACCGAAGCCAACCTGACCCAGGTCTACGATGAAATCGAAGCCGCCGGCCATCCGCAACCGGCGGTGATCCCGTTCAACCTCGAAACGGCCCTGCCCCATCAATACGATGAGCTGGCAGCCATGATCGAGACCGAATTCGGTCACCTCGACGGCTTGCTGCACAACGCGTCGATCATCGGCCCGCGCACGCCGCTGGAGCAATTGTCCGGCGAAAACTTCATGCGTGTGATGCAGGTCAACGTCAACGCAATGTTCATGCTGACCAGCACCTTGCTACCGTTGCTCAAGCTGTCCAAGGACGCGTCCGTGGTGTTCACATCCAGCAGTGTCGGCCGCAAGGGCCGGGCGTACTGGGGCGCTTATGGCGTCTCCAAGTTCGCCACCGAAGGGCTGATGCAGACCCTGGCCGACGAAGTCGACACCGTCGCCCCGGTACGCGCCAACAGCATCAATCCGGGCGCTACCCGCACCAGCATGCGCGCCCAGGCCTACCCTGGGGAAAACCCGCTCGACAACCCGACGCCCGAAGAGATCATGCCGGTCTACCTGTATCTCATGGGTCCGGACAGCAGCGGCGTGAACGGCCAGGCGTTCAACGCCCAGTAATGGCTTTTCCCGGTGTCGCGACATTTTACCGTCGCGACACCGGTCTTCTTCGATACCCAGCCAGGCGAAGCGCCAACTCCATGTCGCCCCAGCCCTCGCGACAGCCTTCAAACCCTTGGTTTTCGGTCATTTTCATACAAATGACCGACATGGCACGACTTTCGCTCTGAATCCCCCAACACGCTAAATTCGACCGGTAACGGACGTTGAGACGAGACTGACGCTTGCGAAAGAAAGCGGACTAAACTCAAATCAGACGTCCTGCGGGACTGAAGGATCAGTACGACGCGCAGCCCAAAGCCGCCACACCCAGCCTGTCAGGACAGATCCAGCTTAGGGGCACACGCCAAATGAAAACGCCCACCCAGACCAGTACGATTGACTTCGACAGCGCCAAATTGCAGCGCTTGGGTTTCAACCAGCCGTCGCCACTCGTGGCGCGCTCAACCAGCCTGGCACAAGTCCGCCAGCAGCTCGTTCAACAGCTGCAGACCAGCCTGGAGCCACAGCGAATCCTGGGCCTGTTCTTCCGGGAGGCTCAGCGAGTCGTGCCCCTGGATGCGCTGACCTATCAGCACAAGCCCAGCGACCTGCGCCTGGAGTTCGGGCAGCGAGGCCATCACAGCCTCAGCTACAACCTCAGCCATGAGGGTGAAGACCTGGGTGAACTGGTGCTGCGCCGCAACCAACGCTTTACCGACTCCGAGCAGGGCGACCTCGAATCCGTGATGTCGACGCTGCTGTACCCCCTGCGCAACGCACTGCTCTACCGGGCCGCCACCCAAGGCGCCTTGCGCGATCCGCTGACGGGCGCGGGCAATCGCATCGCCATGGAACAGACCCTGGAACGGGAAATCGACATGGCCAAGCGGCATATGCAGCCGCTGTCGGTCCTGATGCTCGACATCGATCATTTCAAGCGTATCAATGAGCGTCATGGGCACAGCGTCGGTGACGAGATACTCAAGACCGTTGCCGAAGCGATCAAGAACCCGTTGCGCAATGTGGACATGGTGTTCAGGTTTGGCGGCGAAGAGTTCCTGGTGCTGCTGGCCAACACCAGCCGAGAGGGTGCGGCGATCGTCGGCGAACGGCTTCGCTACGCCGCCCAGGCACAGGATTATTTTGCCGCTGGCACAAGGGTTGAGCTGACGGTCAGCCTGGGATGCGCGACGCTGTTGCCGGGAGAATCGGCGCAGAGCCTGCTGCGCCGGGCCGACAGCGCGCTGTACGTGGCCAAGCGCGAAGGCCGAAACCGACTGGAAATGGCGGGCTGAATACCACCAGAGGACGCAAGCCCCTTGTAGGAGCGGGCTTGCTCGCGAATGCAGTGTGTCAGCCTGTGGTTATGTTGGATGTGCCGAAGTCATCGCGAGCAGGCTCGCTCCCAGGGTGATGCAGATAATCGGAATGATTGTGGGAGCGAGCCTGCTCGCGATGATGGCCTGACAGCCACCTCCCCGTGGCAGCAGAACCCTCTCACCTGCAGACGCGCTCCCACACACGGTTGCTTATGCGCAGTGGCGCCAATCAGCTCCCGGCGAGCGCCAGGCGCTCACGACTCGACGATGTTTTACCGACCGTTTCCGAGTGTTCCAGCTGCATGCAGCGCTCCAGGAACAGGTACATATAGTCATAGCTCTTGCATACGGCCTGACGCAGTTCCGTTTGAAGGGCCCTGCTCGGATTCATGCCGGCCAAAGTGCAGATGATTTCCAACGCTTCCCAAGGATGGGCATCGTCGTACTGGGCATGCATCTTCAGCCATTTCATGGCCCGCTTGCGATCTTCATCGGCAAACGCCGCTGCATAGACACCACTGGAACACACCAGCGCCGACCACTCCCCGGTCGCGCCCTCGATGGCATAGTTGGTCGCGGCGATCGCCACGATCAGCGAGTCCGACGAGCTGGTATGCCAGCACCAGTGGCTCAACGCATGCAGCTCCGGCGGCACGTGCTGCGCTTGCAGGTCTTCCAGGGTCACGCCGTGGGCGGCGCTCCAGTTCACCCAGTAGTCGGCATGATTGAGTTCGACACGGATATTGCGCATCAGCCAGCGACGGGCCATGTCCTCGCCGGGATGGCGGGCAAAGCGGGTCTTGGTGAGGTTCTGTGCCATGTACAAGGCAAACTGTTCAACGACCGGCCAACCACCAATGAGGTAGTGACGCATGGTCTTGGCGCTGAGCTTGTTATCGCGCATGCGTTGATACAGCTCATGTTCGACAACCCGGCGCTTGCTCTCGCGGCAATCGGCAATGAGCTGTTGTGCCCATTTCGGATAGCTGGTGGCGTCCATGAGCGGGCCTGTTCGGTTGAATGTGTCGATCACTGTCGGGCTCCTTTTGATTGTGATTTTCTTCGATCAACAAGAGGTTCAGCGGAACGTGCCGGGGGCCTTGAATAACAGCGGTTGCGGCCGAGCCGGCCTGCATTGCAACGTGTCACAGGTAAACAACTGCGGACGCTCGATCACATACCCCTGAGCGTAATCCACTCCGATCTCGAGCAATACCTGCTCGATCTGGGTCGTTTCAACAAACTCGGCAATCGTGCGCTTACCCATGACATGGCCGATATGGTTGATCACCTCGACCATTGCACGGTTAATCGGGTCGTCCAGCATATCCTTTACGAAACTCCCATCGATCTTGAGGAAGTCTACAGGTAAATGTTTCAAGTAAGCGAACGAAGACATTCCGGCGCAAAAATCATCCAGCGAGAAGTAGCAGCCCAAGCTCTTGAGTTCATTGATAAAGCGGATTGCGCTGCCCAAATTGGAGATAGCGCTGGTTTCGGTTATTTCAAAACAAATCATTTCGGGCGGAATCGCATAAGCCGCGAACTGTTTACGCAGAAAGTCGAGGAACGCCTGATCTCCTATAGTGGTGCCTGACAGATTGATCGCACAGATAGCCAGGGGCGCCTGCGGGGATTCATCCAGGCACTGGCGGATGATCTTGAATACGTTCTCCACCACCCAACGGTCCAGCAAGGTCATCAGGCCATAGCGCTCCGCCGCAGGAATGAAGCTGTCCGGCAGGATCATCCGCCCCGCTTCGTCGTGCAGCCGCAACAGGATTTCTACATGCCCACCGCCGTGCTCCCCGGGCGCCAGCGCGGCGATTTCCTGGGCATAGAGGCAGAAGCGATTCTCCTCCAGGGCCATGTGCAAACGCTGGACCCAGGCCATCTCGCCGAACCGCAGGGACAGTTCCGAGTCGTCGGCGTGGTAAACCTGGACCCGGTTGCGGCCTTTTTCCTTGGCCATGTAGCACGCCATATCAGCAGCTCGCAGTGACGCCTCCAAGGTCGTCGGGGTCTGGGCGACATGCACCAGGCCGATGCTCACCGTGGTCACGAAAGGCCGACCTTTCCAGACAAAATGCAGGTTCTGCACGGTCTGGCGCAGCCCCTCGGCGATTTTCTCGGCGGCCTCCGGCGAACAATGCTCCAGCAAGATGCCGAACTCATCCCCGCCGAGCCGGGCCAGGGTGTCGTTTTCCCGCAGCCCCGACTGCAGCAAGGCACAGATGTGCCGCAATAACTCGTCACCGGCTGCATGGCCGCTGGTGTCATTGACCAGCTTGAACTGATCCAGGTCGAGAAACATCAAGGCGTGACGCCCCGGCTGGCGAGTGAGGTTGTGCAGGGCCTGCTCCAGGCGATACTCGAACTCGCGGCGATTGGCCAGGCCGGTCAGCGCGTCATGAGTCGCCTGCCATGACAGATTGGCAATGTACTGGCGCTCCTGGGTCATGTCGTGCAGCACCAGCACCGCGCCGCTGACTTTGCCGGCGTGGCGGATCGGCGCCCCCACCAGCGTGACGGACACGGTGCTGCCGTCCAGGCGCTGGATCAACTTGGAGTGCTCGCTGCCACCGCTGAGATGCCCGCTGAGGATGTGTTCGATCAGGGTCAGCCCTTCGGCCTGGGCATTGTCATCGAGCAAATTGAACAGCGCAGCCAGGGGCAAGCCTGTCGCGTGCTCGGCTTTCCAGTGGGTCATCGCTTCGGCGGCGGGGTTCATATAGGCAATGGCCCCTTCCACATCGGTGGTGATCACCCCGTCACCGATCGATTGCAGCGTGATCTGCGCCCGCTCCTTCTCCAGCTGCAACGCATTGGCGAACACCTGCCGCTGGGCCAGCAATTTATGGGTGCGCAGCAGTGCCAGCACGATCAGCCCCAGGGCCGTGGCGAAGTTGGTCACCAGCAGCAGCCGCAAGATAAAGCGTGACCCCTCGCCCAACGCATCGCTGAAGGCCTTGGCGGCCGGGGTGACGGAATCGTTGATGGCGAAGATCTGCGCCTTCCAGCCGCGGATGTCGGTGTTCGACGCCTCGCCCGCGGCAATGCTGGCGTGCATCTGCCGAGCGACGTTATCCAGTTCGATCAGGTAGCCGTCGCCCACCGTCCACAGGTCGATGGCTTCTTCCAGGTAACTGAAGTGGCGAAAATTCAGGTAGAGCCAGATCAGGCTGGCCACGTCATCCGGGTGGTTGCCACCCTGGAGGATACCCGCCTTGGCCGCCGCCAGGTCCGGCGGCTCGCGGTCCAGCGCCACGCGAAGGTCGTGCCCCCCCTCGGGAACGGCGATGGCTTGCCGGTATTTGCGAAAAGTCGCCTCCTCGCGGCTATCGGCATAGAGATTGAGGTAATAGATGGCGTCTTTCTGCCCCTTGGACCAGAGACTTTCGCCAGCGACATAACCGCGGACTGCGGACAAGACATAAAGGCTGACGCCTCCCAGCAAGGCCTGGAATAGCACCACGGCAATAAAGGGCCAGACGATGCCCAGCAGCCGTGGAGTTGCGAAAGTCTGCTTGCGCTTCATGAAGCCCCTTGCACAGGTATCGCTGGATGAACACCCACCGCAACTCCCCCCCTGATTCCACAGCCTAGGCTAGTTTTCACCCATTCGAATGAATGGATGAACGGATCGACAGTTTTCAGGAGGAGTTCGGAATGAAACGGGGGTGTTTGCCTGCTTTTTTTCGGATACTTAGCGCAGAAAAGCGTTAGAAACTCAAGGCTGCTGTATTTGCTGCAAATGGCCGTAGAGCCGGGCATACAACCCGCCCTCGGCAATCAACTGCAAATGGTCGCCGTCTTCGGCGATCTGCCCGCCGTCGAACACCAGGACACGGTCGGCCTGCTTCACCGCCGACAACCGGTGGGCGATGATCAGCGTGGTGCGTCCGTTCAGGAAACGCGCCAGGGCCTGGTGAAGGTTGTACTCGGTGGCCGCATCCAGTGCCGAGGTGGCTTCATCGAGAATGACCACCCGCGGGTCGGCCAGGATCATGCGCGCGATGGCCAACCGTTGCCGCTGGCCGCCCGACAGGCGCACCCCGGAGCGCCCGACGACACTGTCCAACCCTTGCGGCAGCGCCCGCACCGTGGCATCCAGCTGGGCGATCGCCAGCGCTCGCCAGCACGCATCGTCAGTGCATTCGCGGCCCATGGAAAGGTTGGCGCGCACCGTATCGTTGAACAGCGCCGGGTGTTGCAGCACCACCGCGACGTTTTCCCGGATGGTGTCCAGGCCGATCTCCTGCTGCGTGGCACCGCCAAACCGGATGCTTCCCGACTGCGGCGTGTACAAGCCCAGCAACAGTTGCACCAGGGTGCTCTTGCCGCCGCCACTGGCGCCGACGATGGCGACCTTCTCACCGGGCTCGATGGACAGGTTCAATTGATCGAGCACCCGCTCCTCGCCATAACCGAAGCTCAACCCCTGGATATCGATGCCGACGGTATCGCGCCCCTTGAACGGATCGACGCTTGCCCGGTATTCAGGCTCATCAGCCCGGGCCAGCAGCTCGTTGATCCGGCTCAAGGCACCGCCCGCCGCGTAATAAGCGTATTGCAGGTTCAACAGCTGCTCGACCGGGCCGATCATGAACCAGAGGTAGCTGAACACCGCGAGCATCTGGCCGATGGACAGGTCGGAAAACACCACGGTGAGCATGGCGGCGGCGCGAAAAATGTCGATGCCAAACTGGAACAGCAAGCCACTGGCGCGGTTCGAGGCGTCGGTTTTCCACTGCGAGTTCACCGCGTAGTCACGCACCTCCCGGGCACGCAAACCCAAACGGCCAAGAAAATAACCCTGCCGATTGCCCGCGCGAATCTCCTGGATGGCGTCCAGGGTTTCGGTCAGTGCCTGGGTGAAATGCGAGGTGCTGTCGTTTTCCAGCTTCTTGAGGTGCTTGACCCGCTTGCCCAACTGCACCGTGGCATAGATCACCAACGGATTGAACAACAGGATCAGCAGCGCCAGTTTCCAGTGCATCCACACCAGGATGCCGGCGGTGCCCACCAGCGTCAGCATCGCCACCAGGAAACGACTGAGGGTTTCGCCGATGAATTTATCCAGGGTGTCCAGGTCGGTGACCAGGTGCGCCGCCACGGTACCGCTGCCCAGGCTTTCGTATTCACCCAGGGAAATACGCTTGAGACGCTCGATCAGTCGCTGCCGAACCCGATAGACGACGTCCTTGGCCAGCCCGGCAAACAGTCGCGCCTGCACCACGTTGAACAGCAAGGCGCAGCAGCGCAGGCCCAGGGTCGCCAGCAACATCAGGCCGATATAGCCGGCTGCGCTTTGCCAGCCCGTCGGCAGCACCTGGTTCATGACCTTCAAGGCGGCATCGCCACGCCCCAGCAGCACTTCGTCCACCAGTAACGGCAGGAGCAGCGGGATCGGCACACTGCACAGCGTCGCCAGCACGGCCACGCCATTGGCGATCCACAGGGCTTTTTTGTGTTTGACGGCCAGGCGTCGAATTTCTGCCCAGCTCAACCGATCGATGCGCTGCGGGGCAGGTACGCCCTCCGGGCGGTCAGGCACAGGCCGCGCGCTCCAGCCAGCGCTCGAGCAACGACGACAACTGCGCCAGCGGCTGATAACCGTTGGTGAGCAGCGCCAACTGGCCGTCGCGTTCGGCCAACAGCGTGGGGAACCCCGCGATGCCCAGGTCCTGGACCCAGGTGAAATCCGCAGCAGTGGCGGCATGCTGATCGGCACGGTCGAACGCGGCGGCGAATTCGATGCGCGGCAGCCCGGCCTGCTCGGCCAGTTCTACCAGGACACTGGCGTGGGTGACGTCGCGCCCCTGCACATAAAAAGCCTGCTGGATCAGCTTCACCAGGTTCCAGGCCAGATCCGGGGCCAGGCTGCGAGCCGTCACCACGGCCCGACAGGCCGGCTCGGTGTCGTAGACGAAACCGTCCGGTAACGCCCCTTCAAGCTTGAACGGCTGGCCGGTGGCCTGGATGACCGCCTGCCAGTGTTCGAGAATGTAGCGCCGGGTGGTCGGTTCCAACGCCGAACCGCTTCCCGTGCGCAAACCGCCCATGATCAGGTGCAAGGGCACCCCGGCGGCCTGCGCCTGCTCGACCAGTGCCTGGGCCACCGGCGCAAAGCCCCAGCACCAGGAACACATCGGGTCCATTACATAGAGCAGGCGTGACGCCATGATTCAAGCCTCGGAGGATGACTGCTTGTAGTTGTAGCCGATCGGATGCGGCATGTTGCGGGCCTTGGCCAGCTCGATCTGCTTCTGCCGGTCGATGGCGCTGCGCCGGGTCTTCTCACTCAGCGTGTCCCAGCAGTGCGGGCAGCTGATACCCGGCACATAGTGCTGCGAAGCGCGGTCCTCGACGCTCACCGGCGTGCGACAGGCATGACATTGATCATAGTCGCCTTCGCTGAGGTCATGGCGAACGGTCACGCGGTTATCGAACACAAAGCAGTCGCCGCGCCATTTGGTTTCTTCCTGGGGGACCTCTTCGAGGTACTTCAGGATGCCGCCCTTGAGGTGGAACACCTCGTCGAAGCCCTGGCTGAGCATATAGCTGGAGGCTTTTTCGCAACGAATGCCGCCGGTGCAGAACATCGCGACCTTCTTGTGCCGGGCCGGGTCGAAGTTGGCCTTGATGTAGTCCGGGAACTCGCGAAAGCTGGTGGTCTTGGGATCGATCGCCCCTTCGAAGGTGCCGATGGAGACTTCGTAGTCGTTGCGGGTATCGATCAACAGCACTTGCGGGTCGCTGATCAGCGCATTCCAGTCCTGCGGCTCGACGTAGGTGCCCACCTGCTTGTTGGGGTCCACGCCTTCAACGCCCAGGGTGACGATCTCTTTCTTGAGCTTGACCTTGGTGCGGTAGAACGGCTGCTCGTCGCAGTACGACTCCTTGTGGTCGATGTCGACCATGCGTGGATCGTTCCTGAGCCAGGCCAGCAAGCCGTCGATGCCTTCACGACTACCGGAGACCGTGCCGTTGATGCCTTCTTCGGCGATCAGCAAGGTGCCTTTGATGCCGTTGTCGAGCATGGCCTTGAGCAAGGGCTCGCGCAGCTCGACGTAATCTTCCAGGGTGACGAACTTATACAGTGCCGCCACGACAATGGGTTGTGTCATGGGTATTTCTCCAGGTGGCTACCCTCGCAAAGGGTGAACCGGATGCAAAAAAAACGCGCCGGTTGAACGGCGCGGTGCGGATTCTAGCAAAAACAAGGTAGCTTTAGGAGTGAATGCCTGTGTGGCGAGGGAGCAAGCGCTCCCTCGCCTGTCTCTTATAAACA
>NZ_JBMDJD010000032.1:0-59356 GCF_057809015.1 Pseudomonas sp. FG6 | reverse complement strand
CCCACAGGGTATGCGTATGTGGGAGCGGGCTTGCTCGCGAAGCTATTAAAAACTATCAGGCACTGCGCCAGTTCAGGATAAGCAACGTCAACACCCCCGCCACAATCCCCCAGAACGCCGAGCCGATGGAAAACAGCGTCATCCCCGACGCCGTGACCATGAAGGTGACCAACGCCGCTTCCCGCTCCCGGGCCTGGCTCATGGCGATGGTCAAGCCGTTGATGATCGAGCCGAACAGCGCCAGCGCCGCGATGGACAGCACCAGTTCCTTGGGCAGCGCCGCGAACAACGCTGCCAGCGTCGCGCCGAACACCCCGGCGATCCCGTAGAAAATCCCGCACCACACTGCCGCTGTGTAGCGCTTGCCGTGGTCTTCATGGGCATGTGGCCCGGTGCAGATGGCTGCGCTGATGGCCGCCAGGTTGATGCCGTGGGAGCCGAACGGCGCCAGCAGCAGCGAGGCGATGCCGGTGCTGGTGATCAGTGGCGAGGCCGGCACGTTGTAGCCGTCGGCCCGCAGCACGGCGATGCCGGGCATGTTCTGCGAAGTCATGGCCACGACGAACAGCGGAATGCCGATGCTGATGGTGGCCGCCAGGGAGAAGTGCGGGGTGGTCCACACGGGGGTCGCGACTTCGAGGGCAAAGTGGCTGAAATTCAGCAGGCCCAGCAGACCGGACAGCGCGGTGCCGATCAACAGCGCAGCCAGCACCGCGTAACGGGGCGACAGGCGCTTGACGATCAGGTAAGTGAAGAACATCCCCAGCACCAGGCCGGTGCGATGCTGGGTGGCGACGAAGATCTCGCTGCCGATCTTGAACAGGATGCCCGCCAGCAACGCCGCCGCCAACGAGGCCGGAATGCGCTTGACCAGGCGCTCGAAACTGCCGGTCAGGCCGCAGATCGTCACCAGCACGGCGCAGGTGATGTAGGCACCGATGGCCTCGCCATAACTCACCCCGCCCAGGCTGGTGATCAACAGCGCCGCGCCCGGGGTCGACCAGGCGATGGTGATCGGTGTGCGATAACGCAGCGACAGGCCGATGGAGCAGATCGCCATGCCGATGGAAATGGCCCAGATCCATGAAGAAATCTGCCCGCTGGTCAGCCCGGCCGCTTGGCCGGCCTGGAACATCAGCACCAGGGAGCTGGTGTAGCCGGTCATCATGGCGATGAACCCGGCGACAATGGCCGAGGGCGACGTGTCGGCGAGCGGACGAAGTGGCGCGGTCGTGACTTCGGTCATGGTGGGCGGTGGTCCTTGTTGTAAATTACACGGCTGTGGGAGCAAGGCTTGCCCGCGATGAGAACGCCTCGGCTCCAAGGCATACCGCGTCAGCTTCATCGCGGGCAAGCCTTGCTCCCACAGGTCTCACACAGAAGTGGGTTCAAGCCTAAACTCAACGCAGTAGCCGATTGCGATACAGCCGTGTCCGCAAACGGCCGTACAGTCGTGTTGCCATCAGAGGTTGTGTACAATCGAGCTGTTTTTTACGCGATACTTGCCAGCGACCTGCTGTGCCGTATTACAGTCACGGTCAATTCGCCGCCGTTCTTCCGACTCGAGTGCCCATGAACGAACAGTTGCAACCCCTCAAGAAACAACCGCGAGCAGGTAAAGCCGGCCGCAGCGGAACCCAGGACGATATCGTCTATGCGCATATCTTCGAGGCGATCCTCGAACAACGCCTGGCGCCCGGTACGAAGTTGAGCGAAGAGGCCTTGGGGGAGATATTCGGAGTCAGCCGCACGATCATCCGCCGCGCGCTGTCACGCCTGGCCCATGAAGGCGTGGTGTTGTTGCGACCCAACCGCGGCGCCGTGGTGGCCAGCCCGAGTGTCGAAGAGGCGCGCCAGGTGTTCATGGCCCGGCGCCTGGTGGAGCGGGCGATCACTGAACTGGCGGTGCAACACGCCACGGCCGAGCAATTGGCCGAGCTGCGCCAGATGGTCAGCGACGAGCGCGACAGTTTCTCCCGTGGCGACCGTGGCGCCGGCATTCGTCTGTCGGGCGAATTCCACCTCAAGTTGGCCGAAGCGGCGAAGAATGCCCCGCTGATCAGCTTCCAGCGCAGCCTCGTGTCCCAGACCTCGCTGATCATCGCCCAGTACGAAAGCGGCAACCGTTCCCACTGTTCCTACGACGAACACACCCAGTTGATCGACGCCATCGAGGCCCGCGATGCCACCCTGGCGGTGGACCTGATGATGCACCACATGGACCACATCGACAGCAAGCTCAACCTCGACGAAGAAAGTGCGTCGGATGACTTGCATGCGGTGTTCTCGCATTTGTTGCAGAGCAAGAAGCCGGGGCGTTCGCCGGCCAAGCTTTGAGTTGAATCCGTCATACCGAGTCGCCCTTATCGCGAGCAGGCTCGCTCCCACATTGGAATGCCCCTGTGGGAGCGAGCCTGCTCGCGATTGGCGGCCTGACAGACGAATGAGATTTACCGCCGATGCACCAGCCGACCTGCCGCATAGGTCCGCATCACCGTCCGATCATCCCCCAGCGTCATCAACACAAACAGCTTCTCGGCAAGGTCCTTTGCCTGCTTGAGGCGATAACCCAGCAGCGGCGTCGCGTTGTAGTCGAGCACCAGAAAGTCGGCGTCGGTGCCGGGTTGCAACGTACCGATCTTGTCCTCCAGCCGCAGGGCGCGGGCGCCGCCGAGGGTGGCCAGGTACAGCGACTTGAACGGGCTCAGCCGCGCGCCTTGCAACTGCATCACCTTGTAGGCTTCGTTGAGGGTTTGCAGCAGTGAAAAACTGGTGCCGCCGCCCACGTCCGTGCCCAATCCTACGTTCACCTTGTGCTTCTCGGCCATGGGCAGATTGAACAGGCCGCTGCCGAGGAACAAGTTCGAAGTCGGGCAGAACGCGATGGCGGAGCCGGTCTCGGCCAGGCGCGCGCATTCGTCGTCGCACAGGTGTACGCCATGGGCGAGCACCGAACGTTCGCCCAGTAACCGGTAATGGTCGTAGACGTCCAGGTAGCCCTTGCGCTCGGGGAACAGCTCCTTGACCCACTGCACTTCCTGCAGGTTTTCACTGATGTGGGTCTGCATGTACAAGTCGGGGTATTCACCGAGCAACTGGCCGGCCAGGGCCAGTTGCTCCGGCGTGCTGGTGGGGGCGAAACGCGGGGTCACGGCATAGTGCAGGCGGCCCTTGCCATGCCAGCGCTCGATCAGCGCCTTGCTCTGGGTGTAGCTGGACTCGGCGGTGTCGACCAGATAGTCCGGGGCGTTGCGGTCCATCATCACTTTGCCGGCGATCATCCGCAGGTCGAGTTTTTCCGCCACTTCGAAGAACGCGTCCACCGACTGTGGGTGCACGCTGCCAAACACCAGCGCGGTGGTGGTGCCGTTGCGCAGCAGTTCCTTGACGAAGATATCGGCCACGGCGTCGGCATGGGTTTTGTCGGCGAACTGGCTTTCGCAAGGGAAGGTGTAGGTGTCCAGCCAGTCCAGCAATTGCTCGCCGTAGGCGCCGACCATGCCGGTCTGCGGCAGGTGGATGTGGGTGTCGATAAAGCCGGGGGTGATCAGCGCGTCCGGATAATGGTTGATCTCCACGTCCGCCGCCAAGGTTGGCAGCAGGTCATGGGCGTGGCCGATGGCGCTGATCCGGCCGTCTTCCACCACCAGCACACCGTCCTCGAAATACTCATAAGAGGCCGGGATGCCGACTTCGGCCGGGTCGGCGAGGCTGTGGAGCAGGGCGGCGCGGTAGGCTTTGCGTGTCAGGGGCATGGGAGTTCTCAGCGATTGTTCAACGGTTCGCCTGGCTGCGGCGCGAGGCGGGCAGCAACTTGGCAATCGGTTCGGCGCGGGCGGTGTGCTGGCCGAAATCGGCGTTATAGGTGGCGATGATTTCGCCAGCGATGGAGATGGCGATTTCCACGGGCAACTTGCCCTTGACCTCGCCGATGCCCATCGGGCAACGCATGCGTTGCAAGGTGCTGCTGTCGAAGCCGCGACCGCGCAGGCGATGTTCGAACTTGACCCGTTTGGTCTTCGAGCCGATCAGGCCGAAGTAGCCGAAGTCGTTGCGCTTGAGGATCGCGGCGCTCAGCTCCAGGTCGAGCTGATGGTTGTGGGTCATGACGATGCAGTAGCTGCCGGCGGGCAATTCGTCGACTTCGTCCAGGGGCTCTTCGGTGACGATCTTGCGCACGCCGTGGGGCAGGTGTTCGGGGAATTCGTTTTCCCGCGAGTCGATCCAGCGCACCTTGCAGGGCAGGCTGGCCAGCAGCGGTACCAGGGCGCGGCCGACATGGCCGGCGCCGAACACCGCGATCTGTGCCTGCACTTGGCCCATGGGTTCGAACAGCAGCACGGTGACGCCGCCGCAGCATTGGCCCAGGCTTGCACCGAGGCTGAAGCGCTCCAGGTGGGTGGTCTGCTGGCCGCTGGCGAGCATCTGCCGGGCGATCTCCATGGCCTTGTATTCCAGGTGCCCGCCGCCGATGGTGTCGAACGTCTGGCTGGCGCTGATGACCATCTTCGAACCGGCGTTGCGCGGGGTCGAGCCAAGTTCTTCGATGATCGTCACCAGCACGCAGGGTTCGCCGCGGGTTTGCAGGTCGGCGAGGGCGCTGATCCAGTTGTACATGTTCACCTCTACAACATCGTTGTCTGTTCCGGCCTCATCGCGAGCAGGCTCGCTCCCGCATTGGATCGGTGTCCCACATTAGGGCGGTGTTTACAAATCCCCTGTGGGAGCGAGCCTGCTCGCGATTGACCGCGCCGCGGTCTAGAGCGAAGCCAACTCAGTTTCAGCTTCTCCAGCCTTCACCGCGTTCAACCCTCGCATCTGCTCACACCCCCACAACACCCGCTCCGGCGTTGCTGGCGCGTCGATCCTGGGTTGCTGCCGGTAATCCCCCAGGCTCGCCACGGCGTCCTTGATAGCGCACCACGCGGCGATACCGAGCATGAACGGCGGTTCGCCCACGGCTTTGGAATGGAACACCGTGTCTTCCGGGTTCTTGCGGTTTTCCACCAGCTTCACCCGCAGATCCACCGGCATGTCGGCCACGGCCGGGATCTTGTAGCTGGCCGGGCCATTGGTCAGCAGCTTGCCCTTGTCGTTCCACACCAGCTCTTCCATGGTCAGCCAGCCCATGCCCTGGATGAAGCCGCCTTCGACCTGGCCAATGTCGATGGCCGGGTTCAGCGAGGCGCCGACGTCGTGGAGGATGTCGGTGCGCAGCATCTTGTATTCGCCGGTCAGGGTATCGACGATCACCTCGGCGCAGGCCACGCCAAAGGCGTAGTAGAAGAACGGCCGGCCACGGGCCTGGCTGCGGTCGTAGTAGATTTTCGGGGTCTTGTAGAAACCGGTGCTCGACAGCGAGACCTGGGCGAAATACGCCTGCTGCACCAGCGCTCCGAACGTGAGGATCTGATCGCGCACCCGCACATGGCCGTTGTGGAACTGCACGTCTTCTTCGCTGACCTTGTACTGCCGCGCGGCAAACTCCACCAGGCGTTGCTTGATGGTTTCGGCGGCGTTCTGCGCGGCCTTGCCGTTCAGGTCGGCGCCGCTGGAGGCGGCGGTGGGCGAGGTGTTCGGCACCTTGTCGGTATTGGTTGCGGTGATCTGCACCCGGTCCATTTCCACCTGAAACACTTCGGCCACTACTTGCGCGACCTTGGTGTTCAAGCCCTGGCCCATTTCGGTGCCGCCATGGTTCAGGTGAATGCTGCCGTCGGTGTAGACGTGGATCAGGGCGCCCGCCTGGTTGAGAAAGCTGGCGGTGAACGAAATGCCGAACTTGACCGGCGTCAGCGCCAGGCCCTTCTTCAGGACCGGGCTATTGGCGTTGAAACGCCGGATCGCTTCGCGGCGCTCGGCGTACTGGCTGCTTTCTTCCAGTTCGGCGGTCATTTCTTCGAGCATGTTGTGCTCGACGGTCTGGTAGTAATGGGTGACGTTGCGCTCGGTCTTGCCGTAGTAATTGGCCTTGCGCACCGCCAGCGGATCGAGCCCCAGATGCCGGGCGATGGCGTCCATCACTTCTTCGATGGCGACCATGCCCTGCGGCCCGCCGAAACCCCGGTAGGCGGTGTTCGACGCGGTGTTGGTCTTGCAGCGATGGCCGTTGATGGTCGCGTCGCCCAGGTAATAGGCATTGTCGGCATGGAACATCGCCCGGTCGACGATCGAGGCCGACAGATCGGGTGAGCAACCGCAGTTGCCGGCCAGCTCCAGGGCGATGCCGTGCAGGCGCCCGGTGCTGTCGAAACCCACGTCGTATTCAATGTAGAACGGGTGGCGCTTGCCGGTCATCAGCATGTCTTCGACCCGCGGCAGGCGCATCTTGGTCGGCTGGCCGGTGAGGTGCGCGATGACGGCGCACAGGCAGGCCGGGCTGGCGGCCTGGGTCTCCTTGCCGCCAAAGCCGCCGCCCATGCGGCGCATGTCGACGACGATCTTGTTCATCGACACGCCCAGCACTTCGGCCACCAGTTTCTGCACCTCGGTGGGGTTCTGGGTGGAACAGTAGACGAGCATGCCGCCGTCCTCGGTGGGCATCACCGAGGACACCTGGGTTTCCAGGTAAAAGTGTTCCTGGCCGCCGATGTGCAACGAGCCCTGGAGTCGATGCTCGGCAGTCGCCAAGGCCGCGGCCGAATCGCCGCGTTGGTGGGTATGGCTGTCCAGCACGAAATGCCGCTTGCGCAGCGCTTCGACCACGTCCAGCACCGGCTCCAGGTCTTCGTATTCGATGATCGCGGCCATCGCCGCCTTGCGGGCCGTGTCGAGGTCCTTGGCGGCGACGGCCAGCACCGGTTGGCCGACAAACTGCACGTCGTCGATGGCCAGCAACGGATCGCCGGGCAACAACGGGCCGATGTCCTTCAGGCCCGGTATGTCTTGATGGGTGATGGCAATGCGCACGCCGTCGAAGGCGTAGCAGGGCGCTGTGTCGATCCGCAGGATCCGTGCGTGGGCGCGGTCCGAGAGCCGGGCATAGACGTGCAACTGGTTGGGGAATTCCAGGCGATCATCGATGTACTGCGCTTCGCCGGACACATGCTTGGCGGCGCTGTCGTGCTTGACGCTGCGGCCCACCCCGGTGGTCAGTTCGCGAGCGAACAGCTCGGCGAGCTCGGCTTGAGTCTTCTCTGGGGCGTGATGGTTAGACATAAGCGGTCACCCGGGTCTCGATGTGCGGCGTTTGCAGTTCGATGAAGTATTTGCGCAGCAGATTGCGGGCACTGAGCAGGCGGTATTCCTTGCTGGCGCGCAGGTCCGACAGTGGCGTGAAATCCTCGGCCAGGGCGGCGCAGGCGCGCTCGACGGTGCTTTCGGTCCACGGTGCGCCGATCAGGATGGCTTCACAGTGCCTGGCGCGCTTGGGCGTGGCGGCCATGCCGCCGAAGGCCACGCGCGCGTCACGGACCACGCCGTTGTCGATGCGCAGGTTGAAGGCGGCGCACACGGCGCTGATGTCATCGTCCAGGCGCTTGGACACCTTGTAGGCGCGAAACGCCTGCTCGGCGCTGGCGCGGGGCACGATGATCTTCTCGATGAATTCGCTGTCCTGGCGGGCGGTGACCCGGTAGTCGATGAAATAGTCTTCCAGGGCCAGGGTGCGGCGGGTCTGGCCCTTGCACAGCACGATCTGCGCGCCGAGGGCGATCAGCAGGGGCGGCGTGTCGCCAATGGGCGAGGCGTTGCCGATGTTGCCGCCGAGGGTGCCCTGGTTGCGGATCTGCAGCGAGGCGAAGCGCTGCAACAGTTCGCCAAAATCGGGGTACTCGGCCTTCAAGGCCGCGTAGCAATCGGAGAGTGTTGTGGCCGCACCGATTTCCAGGCGATCGTCGAAACGCTCGATGCCCTTGAGTTCGGCCACATGGCCCACGTAGATCATCACCGGCAGGGTGCGGTGAAATTGGGTGACTTCCAAGGCCAGGTCGGTGCCACCGGCCAGCAGGCGCGCCTGGGGGTAGGCATCGTAGAGATCGGCCAGGTCGGCGAGGGTCAGTGGCACCAGGCAACGCTTGTCACCGCTGTTGAGCTCGCCGGTGTCCGTCGGCGCGATGGCCTTGAGGCGGGCGATGGTCTCGGCTTCGCGGGCATCGAACTGGTCCGGTTGCTTGCCCCGGCAGGCCTGCTCGGCGGCGGCCAGGATCGGCCGGTAGCCGGTGCAGCGGCACAGATTGCCGGCCAGGGCTTCGTGGGTCTTGTGAGCGTCAGGTTGCGCGCTGTTCTTTTGCAGGGCGAACAGCGACATGACGAACCCCGGCGTGCAGAAGCCGCATTGCGAGCCGTGGCAATCGACCATCGCCTGCTGGACGCTGTGCAATTGGCCTTGGTGCTTGAGGTCTTCGACGCTGATCAGTTGCTTGCCGTGCAGGGACGAGACGAACGTCAGGCACGAGTTGAGGCTGCGGTAGCGAATGCGTTCGTGGCCATCCGCGTCCGTTTCCAACTCGCCCACCACCACGGTGCACGCGCCACAGTCGCCGCTGGCGCAGCCTTCTTTGGTACCGGATTTGCCCACATGTTCGCGCAGGTAATTGAGCACGGTCAGGTTCGGGTCCAGGGCATGCTCGCGACGGAGCTCCTGGTTGAGTAAAAACTGGATCACGGAAGGCCTCGCAGATTCATTATTGTTGTACTCGACGTGGGGTGAATTTAGCAGGTCTGACTTTTCGGTCAATAAAATTCTGACTTAAGGGTCAGGAAAATGAGTTTTGTCGATGAACAACGATCTATAGACACTGTTGAACCCTGTGGGCGAGCTTGCTCGCGATAACGGCGGTACATTCAGTATGGATGCAAGCTGACCCACCGCTATCGCGACCAAGCTCAGCTCCCACAGGATTTCCCACAGGTCCTGTTTCAGGATGAGAGCTCAAACTTTTTTGCTTATATCGTGCCAAAACCCGATGCAGGCCCTGCGCCATGACCTGTCGAGTGCGCTACACTTCGCCGCTTGTGTGAATCGAAGAGTTTGAAGGACAACCATGACGTTCAAGGCCCCGGACAGCCTCGCCGAGCAAATCGCCCATCATCTGGCCGAGCGCATCATTCGCGGTGAGATGAAGCCGGGAGAGCGGATTCAGGAGCAGAAGGTCACGCTGGCCCTCAATGTCAGCCGTGGTTCGGTTCGCGAAGCCTTGTTGATCCTCGAACGGCGACACCTGGTCGCGATCCTGCCGCGTCGGGGCGCCCATGTCACCGAACTCACCGAACACAAGGTGCGCAGCCTTTGCGCGTTGATGAGCGAGCTGTACATCCTGCTGGGCAATGCCGTCGCCCACGGTTGGAAAGAGCAGCCGGACATGGCACCGTTCGTCGCGATCCAGCAGCGTCTCAAGGACGCTTACGAGCGCCAGGACATCCGCACCTTCGTCGATGAAAGCTTCAGCGTGATGCGCGCCGCTTATCCGTTCGCCAACAACCCGTACTTGCAGGAAACCGTCGAGAACCTGCAGCCGGCCATGAGCCGTGCCTATTTCCTGGCCTTGGAACAGCGCAAGGCCGAGATGAGCGAGTTCCTCGATTTGTTCCAGCGTCTGCTCACCGCTGTGCTGGCCCGTGATTTGCCGCAGATTCGCGTCGTGCTGACGGCCTACGCCCAGCGCAGTTGCGATCTGGTGGTTTCTGCCCTGACGGCGGCCTGACGTGCGACTCAAGTGCATCAAGCTGGCGGGGTTCAAATCCTTCGTCGACCCGACGACGGTGAACTTCCCCAGCAACATGGCGGCCGTGGTCGGGCCCAATGGTTGCGGCAAGTCGAACATCATCGACGCCGTGCGTTGGGTGATGGGCGAGAGTTCGGCCAAGAACCTGCGTGGCGAGTCGATGACCGACGTCATCTTCAACGGCTCCACCAGCCGCAAGCCGGTCAGCCAGGCCAGCATCGAATTGGTATTCGATAACTCCGACAGTACCTTGGTCGGCGAGTACGCGGCCTATGCCGAAATCTCCATCCGTCGCAAAGTGACCCGCGACAGCCAGAACAGCTATTACCTCAACGGCGCCAAATGCCGGCGTCGCGATATCACCGATATTTTCCTTGGCACCGGCCTGGGGCCGCGCAGTTACTCGATCATCGAGCAGGGGATGATCTCCAAGCTGATCGAGGCCAAGCCCGAAGACTTGCGCAATTTCATCGAAGAAGCCGCTGGTATTTCCAAATACAAGGAGCGGCGCCGCGAGACCGAAAACCGCATCCGTCGCACCCATGAAAACCTGGCGCGCCTGACCGACCTGCGAGAAGAACTCGACCGTCAGCTCGAACGGCTGCATCGCCAGGCCGAGGCCGCGAAAAGGTATCAGGAGTACAAAGCCGAGGAGCGCCAGCTCAAGGCGCAGCTTTCGGCCTTGCGCTGGCAGGCGCTGAACGAGCAGGTCGGCCAGCGCGAGGCGATCATCGGCAACCAGGAAGTCAGTTTCGAGGCCCTGGTGGCCGAACAACGCAACGCCGATGCGGCCATCGAGCGCCTGCGCGACGGCCATCATGAGTTGTCCGAACGCTTTAATCTGGTGCAGGGGCGCTTCTATTCGGTCGGAGGAGACATCGCTCGGGTCGAGCAGAGCATCCAGCATGGCCAGCAACGGCTGCGCCAGCTTCAGGACGATCTGAAAGAGGCCGAGCGCGCACGCCTGGAAACCGAATCGCACCTGGGCCACGACCGCACCTTGCTGCTCACCCTCGGCGAAGAGCTGGAACGGCTCACGCCGGAGCAGGAAATGACCAGCGCGGCCGCCGAAGAGGCCGCCGCAGCGCTGGAAGAAGCCGAGCTGACCATGCACGGCTGGCAGGAGCATTGGGACCGTTTCAACCTGACCTCGGCCGAGCCACGGCGCCAGGCGGAGGTGCAGCAGTCGCGTATCCAGCAATTGGAAACCAGCATGGAGCGCCTGGCCGAACGTCAGCGCCGGTTGGCCGAAGAGCGCGCGTTGCTCGCGGCGGACCCCGAAGACGCGGCGATTCTGGACCTGAGCGAGCAACTGGCCGCCAGCGAAGCGACGCTTGAAGATTTGCAAGCCAGCGAAGACGCCCAGGTCGAACGGCTCGAGCGACTGCGCCAGGCCTTGCAGCTGGCCTTGCACAACCAGCAGCAGGCCCAGGGCGAGTTGCAGCGGCTCAATGGTCGCCTGGCTTCGCTGGAAGCCTTGCAGCAAGCCGCACTGGATCCAGGCACCGGCACGGCCGAGTGGCTGCGGGACCAGCATCTGAGTGAGCGTCCGCGGTTGGCCGAAGGCCTGAAGGTCGACGCCGGTTGGGAGCTGGCGGTGGAAACCGTGTTGGGCGCTGACTTGCAAGCGGTCTTGGTGGAGGACTTTGGCGGCTTCGACCTGTCGGGCTTCAGCCAGGGCGATCTGCGCCTGCTCAGCCCGACGGCTGATGGCGTGCGGATCCCGGGCAGCTTGCTGGATAAGGTCGAGGCCCAGGTCGATCTGTCGCCCTGGCTGGGCCAGGTCAAACCGGTGGACAGCCTGGAGCAGGCGTTGGCCCTGCGTGGACAACTGGAGGCCGGCGAAAGCCTGATCAGCCGCGACGGCTACTGGGTCGGTCGGCATTTCCTGCGTGTGCGCCGGGCCAGCGAAGCCGAGAGCGGCATGCTCGCCCGTGGCCAGGAAATCCAGCGGTTGGGTGCCGAGCGCGAGGAGCGCGAGGCCAGCGTCGAAGCCCTGGAAACCGAATTGCAGAACCTGCGGGCGCAGCAGCGTCAACAGGAGAACGGCCGCGAACACCTGCGCCGGCTGTTGCAGGATGAAGCGCGCCAGCAGGGCGAGCTCAAGGCCCAGTTGTCGGCCGGCAAGGCCAAGGTCGAGCAGTTGGCGTTGCGTCGCACCCGTCTTGAAGAAGAAATGGCCGAGCTGGGCGAGCAGCGGGAGCTGGAACACGAACAGATCGGTGAGGCGCGCCTGCACTTGCAGGAAGCCCTCGATGCGATGGCGGTGGACACCGAGCAGCGCGAGTTGCTGCTGGCCCAGCGCGATAGCTTGCGTGAGCGCCTCGACCGGGTGCGCCAGGAAGCTCGCCAGCACAAGGACCACGCCCACCAGTTGGCAGTGCGCCTGGGGTCGCTCAAGGCTCAGTACGATTCCACGCGCCAAGCGCTGGAGCGCCTGGAAATGCAGTCCGAACGCCTGACCGAAAAGCGTGAGCAACTGAGTCTGAACCTGGAGGAGGGCGCGGCCCCGCTGGAAGAGCTGCGTCTCAAGCTCGAAGAACTGCTCGACAAGCGCATGAGCGTCGACGAAGAACTCAAGACGGCGCAATTGACACTGGAAGACGCCGATCGGGAGCTGCGCGATGCCGAGAAGCGGCGCAGTCAGGCCGAACAGCAATCCCAGTTGATCCGTGGCCAGATGGAACAGCAGCGCATGGAGTGGCAGGCCCTCACCGTGCGCCGTAAAACCTTGCAGGACCAATTGCTTGAAGACGGCTACGATCTCAATGGCGTGCTCGCCACCCTGGTGGCCGGGGCCGGCGAGAAGGAGGCCGAGGAGGAACTGGAACGCATCGCTGCGCGCATCCAGCGGTTGGGGGCCATCAACCTGGCCGCCATCGACGAATACCAGCAACAGTCCGAGCGCAAGCGTTACCTGGATGCCCAGGACGCTGACCTGGTGGAAGCGCTGGAAACCCTGGAAAACGTCATCCGCAAGATCGACAAGGAGACCCGCAATCGCTTCAAGGATACCTTTGATCAGATCAACAGCGGTTTGCAGGCCCTTTTCCCAAAAGTTTTCGGCGGCGGCAGTGCCTACTTGGAACTGACGGGCGAAGATCTACTCGATACAGGGGTGACGATCATGGCGCGTCCTCCCGGCAAGAAGAACAGCACCATTCACTTGCTCTCCGGCGGTGAGAAGGCGTTGACGGCACTGGCCCTGGTCTTTGCCATTTTCAAATTGAATCCGGCGCCGTTCTGCATGCTCGACGAGGTCGATGCGCCGCTGGACGACGCTAACGTGGGCCGTTACGCACGGCTGGTGAAGGAAATGTCTGAAACGGTGCAGTTCATCTACATCACGCACAACAAGATCGCCATGGAAATGGCCGATCAGCTGATGGGGGTGACCATGCACGAGCCCGGTTGCTCGCGACTGGTGGCGGTGGATGTGGAGGAGGCCATGGCGATGGTGGATGCCTGAGGACCGCTTCTAGGGCCTCTACCTGGAACGCTGAAGGGTATTTTTCACCCTTGGGCCTGTTGTTCTTGCTGGATTGGGACACAAGCCCATGTGACAGACGGTGTAAAGTTGTCTTTGGTCGTGCTAGTTTAATGTCAATTTTTCCTATGCGTGGGCAAAACGCCATTCAGAACATAGAGTTGGCTCCACGTTTTAAAGCGGTTTGCAAATAGCTAAGCCCCTTATTTTTCAGCATTTTTATAGAGGCACGGGATTACATGGAAATCGGTCTGCGCGAGTGGCTGATCGTCATCGGCATCATTGTCATTGCCGGTATACTTTTCGACGGCTGGCGTCGCATGCGCGGCGGCAAGGGCAAGCTCAAGTTTCGCCTGGATCGCAGCCTGTCGAACCTGCCGGACGACGATGACAATGCCGAACTGCTGGGCCCGCCCCGGGTGCTGGACACCCACAAGGAGCCGCAGCTGGATGAACATGACCTGCCTTCGGTCAGCGCACCGGTGCGCGAGCCCCGGGAGTCGGGTTCCAAGCGCGGCAAGCGCAATAGCGAGCCGTCCCAGGGTGATTTGAACCTGAACCTCGACCTCGATGGTGGTCCGAGCCTGAGCAGTCGCGACAGTGACTACCCGGACGAGAGCAAGGTCTCGAACGCCGACAAGGATCAGGCCCAGGCTGAAGAAGTGCTGGTGATCAGCGTGATCTGCCGTGACCCGGCCGGCTTCAAGGGGCCTGCATTGCTGCAGAACATCCTGGAAAGCGGCTTGCGTTTCGGCGAGATGGACATCTTTCACCGGCACGAAAGCATGGCTGGCAACGGCGAAGTGCTGTTCTCCATGGCGAACGCGGTCAAGCCTGGGGTGTTCGACCTGGACGACATCGACCACTTCAGCACCCCGGCGGTGAGCTTCTTCCTCGGCTTGCCAGGCCCGCGTCATCCCAAGCAGGCCTTCGACGTCATGGTGGCTGCGGCGCGCAAGCTGTCCCAGGAGCTCAACGGCGAACTCAAGGATGACCAGCGCAGCGTGCTGACCGCACAGACCATCGAGCATTACCGCCAGCGCATCGTCGAGTTCGAGCGCCGGGCGCTGACTCAGAAACGCTGATTGATGGCACAGGCTCTCCCTGACCAGAGAGCTTTTGTGGCGAGGGAGCTTGCTCCCGCTGGGGGCGAAGCGCCCCCTCCAAGTCTTGAGAAAATTGAGCAGCCCAGGCTGCTCTTTTGCTTTATGAGAGAACACCCATGAACGCCGTTGAAACCCGCATCCTAGCGCTGCGCGCCGAGCTGGATCAGCACAACTATCGCTACCACGTCCTGGATGAGCCCAGCATTCCGGACGCCGAGTACGATCGCCTGTTCCACGAACTCAAGGCCCTGGAAGAGCAGCATCCTGAGCTGGTGACCCGTGACTCCCCGACGCAGCGGGTCGGCAGCGTGGCGTTGTCGGCGTTCAGCCAGGTGCGCCACGAGATCCCGATGCTCAGCCTGGGCAACGCCTTCGACGAAGCCACCATGCGCGAGTTCGACCGCCGGGTGACCGAAGGCCTCGACCTGCCCATGGGCGATCTGCTGGGCGGTGGCGCCGCGGTGGAATACAGCTGCGAACCGAAGCTCGATGGCCTGGCGGTCAGCCTGTTGTATCAGGACGGCATGCTGGTGCGCGGCGCCACCCGTGGCGACGGCACCACTGGCGAAGACATCAGCGTCAACGTGCGCACCGTGCGCAACATTCCCCTCAAGTTGCAGGGCAGCGGCTGGCCGCCGGTGTTGGAAGTGCGCGGCGAGGTGTACATGTCCAAGGCCGGCTTCGAGCGTCTCAACGCCACGCAATTGGAGTCCGGTGGCAAGACGTTCGCCAATCCGCGTAACGCGGCCGCCGGCAGCCTGCGCCAGTTGGATTCGAAAATCACCGCCAACCGCCCCTTGGAATTCTGCTGCTATGGCATCGGCCAGGTGAGCGCCGACATCGCCGACACTCACATCGGCAATCTTGAGCAGCTCAAGGCCTGGGGCCTGCCCATCAGTCGCGAGCTGAAACTGGCCCACGGCCTGGATGATTGCCTGGATTACTACCGCGACATCGGCGAGCGACGCAACGCGTTGCCTTATGAAATCGACGGTGTGGTGTTCAAGGTCAACAGCGTCGCGTCCCAGCGTGAACTCGGTTTCCGTGCGCGGGAGCCGCGTTGGGCCATCGCCCATAAATTCCCGGCCAGCGAAGAACTCACCGAGTTGCTGGACGTGGAGTTCCAGGTTGGCCGCACCGGTGCCGTAACGCCGGTGGCGCGGCTCAAACCGGTCCGGGTCGCGGGTGTGACGGTGGCCAATGCCACGCTGCACAATATGGACGAAGTGGCGCGCCTGGGGCTGATGATCGGTGACACGGTGATCATTCGCCGCGCCGGGGACGTGATTCCGCAAGTGGTGCAGGTGGTGACCGAGCGCCGTCCAGAGCACGCCCGTGCGGTCGCGATCCCGCAGCAATGCCCGGTGTGCGGTTCCCATGTGGAGCGCACGCAACTGATCAAACGCAGCAAGGGTCGCGAAACCATCAGCGAGGGGGCGGTGTATCGCTGCGTCGGTCGCCTGGCCTGTGGCGCCCAGCTCAAGCAGGCGATCATCCACTTCGTGTCGCGCCGTGCCATGGACATCGAAGGCCTTGGGGAAAAGAGTGTCGAGCAGTTGGTGGATGAGGGGCTGGTGGGCTCGCCGGCGGATCTGTATGCCCTGACCTTCGAACAAGTGGTCGACCTGGAAGGCTTTGCCGAACTGTCGAGCAAGAACCTGCTGGCGGCCATCGTCGACAGCAAGAAACCGGGGTTGGCGCGCTTCATCTACGCCCTTGGCATTCCGGATGTGGGCGAAGAGACCGCCAAGGTCCTGGCTCGCTCCCTCGGTTCCCTTGCGCGCGTCCAAGCGGCCCTGCCGCAAGTGCTGACGTATTTGCCGGACGTCGGCCTGGAAGTCGCCCATGAGATCCACAGCTTCTTCGAGGATTCGCACAACCGCCAGGTGATCGATGCGTTGTTGCGCCATGGTCTTGATATCCAGGACCAGGGTGAACTGGGCGCCGAATTTGCCGCCAGTACCACCTTGGGCGGTTTTCTCGACAAATTGAACATTCCGTCGGTGGGCCCGGGCGGGACGCAAAAACTGGCGGACAAGTTCGGTACGCTCGAGGCGGTCATGAACGCCGACTGGCTGGACATGCGCCAAGCGTTGCCGGAGAAACAGGCCAACGCCGTGCGCGAGTTTTTCGCCATCGCCGACAACCGCCGGCAGGCCGAGGCCGCAGAACAACAGCTGCGTGATTTCGGCATGCACTGGCAGAGCGAGAAAAAAAACGTCGAAGGCCTGCCTGAAACGGGTCACACCTGGGTGCTGACGGGTACGCTGGAGCTGATGAGTCGCGACGTCGCCAAGGAAAAACTCGAAAGCCTGGGGGCCAAGGTGGCCGGTTCCGTGTCGGCGAAAACCTACTGCGTCGTGGCGGGGCCGGGCGCCGGTTCGAAGCTGACCAAGGCCAATGAATTGGGGCTCAAGGTGCTCGACGAACAAGCGTTCGTCGATTTCCTGACGGGGCATGGCATCACGCTCTGAATGGATACCCGGCTCTTGTGGCGAGGGAGCTTGCGCCCGCTCGGCCGGTCCGACGCCTCGGGCGGAGCCGTCGTAAATGGGGCGGCTGCGCCACCCAGCGGGAGCAAGCTCCCTCGCCACGGTCCATGAGGTAAGGCATGGGAACGATCGTGGAGATGGGGTGATCTAGTCTTGGAGGCTCCAGGGAGAGATCGCCATGTACCGCTTCTTCGAACAATTGAGCTCGCGCATCGCCGCGCCATTCATGGGCGACCGTTCGCGCAACAGCAAGGTCTGGTCGTGTCGCTGCGGCCAGTCGCTGTTCTTTCGCAACAGTCAGTGCCTGGCTTGCCTCGCGGCGCTGGGCTATCAGCCGGAGCAGAGCCGCCTGTCGTCCCTGCAACCTGGCGAAGCCCCCAATACCTGGACCCTGGATGCCGACCCGCAGGCCGGACTCTTTCGACGTTGCGCCAACCTCGACACTCCGGCAGCCTGCAATTGGCTGTTGCCCGCCGACGGCCCTGACACGCTGTGCATTGCCTGCCGTTTGAGCCGCACCATCCCTGACCTGTCGATCCCGGAGAATCCGGAGCGCTGGCGCAAGGTCGAAACGGCCAAGCGCCGGTTGGTGGCGCAACTGATCACCCTCGGTTTGCCGGTTGTTCCCAAAACCGTCGATGAAAGTCAGGGCCTGGCGTTCGACTTCATCGGCGTCGACCCCGACGGCACGCCGCCGACCACCGGCCATGCCAGCGGCCTGATCACCCTCGACATCAAGGAAGCCGACGACGCCCACCGCGAGCACGTGCGCCAGCAATTGCACGAACCGTATCGCACCTTGCTGGGGCACTTCCGGCATGAAGTGGGGCATTACTATTGGGATCGGCTGATCGCCAGCAGTCATTGGCTCGAGGCCTTTCGCCAGTTGTTTGGCGACGAGCGGACCAGCTACTCCCAAGCCATGGAGCGGCACTATCAGCAAGGCGCGCCCCTGGACTGGCAAACCCGCTACGTCAGCGCCTACGCCACCATGCACCCTTGGGAGGACTGGGCCGAAACCTGGGCCCATTACCTGCACATGATGGACGCGGTGGACACGGCGTTGGGCTTTGGCATGAGCGCCCGGGACATGGATTTCGACTACCAGCCTTTTCCGCCTGAGACCCTGTTCGATCCTGCACACCCGGGCGGCGAGGCCTTCCTGTCGTTCGTCAATGCCTGGATCGAACTGGCCGGCATGCTCAACGAACTGTCGCGCAGCATGGGCCAGGCAGATTTCTACCCGTTCGTCGTACCGGCTGCGGTCATCACTAAGCTGCATTTCATCCACCTGGTGATCCAGGAAGAGGGCGGTCGGGCGGATGAGGTGTTGTTGTAGGTTTCTTTGGCTGCATCGCTGTCGAAGGCAGCAACGTCATCGCGAGCACGCTTTGCTCCTACAGCAAGTGCTTGAACGTCTTCAGTTTTTTTATCCGGCACGAACGGTTGTAACTTCCGGCCAGATAGGTACAATGGCGCGGCTTGCCGACTGGCGAGCGTCGTTATGGTGACCCCATCGGTCCCCCCGCAACGATTACCCGTGAACCTGGTCAGATCCGGAAGGAAGCAGCCACAGCGGGAACATTGTGTGCCGGGGTGTGGCTGGTGGGGTCGCCTCCATAACGCCCAGGCCTTCATTCGCAAGGTCTTTCAAAATCTTTTATTTCTTTTTGTTTACCGGTCGATCCTCGATCGAGGCTTTCTGCTGTCCGGATTCTGGCGGGAGCCCGATCCGCACGGTACGGACAGACCCCATCCTCTTTCTCAGGCCTGTATCAAGGCTTGGACAGCGCCTGGTCAACCGCTGCGATCAGCTTGCCCAGATCTGTCGGGGTGGCTTTGTGTATGACGCCGAACAGGTACGCCCGCTGTTCATCTTCATCGGTCATGTTGGCAAAGAACGCTTTGAGTTGTACCTCCAGTGCGCCAGCAAGCAAGGACAAAGCCTCCACGCTGGGAGTGTAGGTACCGGTTTCGAAGCGGCTGATGGTTTTGGGGTCAAAACCGGTTTTTTCGCCAAGTTCAGCCTGAGTAAGCCCTGCTACTTTACGGTAGCGTCTGATGGCTGGACCCAAACTTGAAATTTGCATCGCTTAATTCCCATTTAGAATCAAGAACTTAACGATAGATTTTTGCATTAGGCAACCGCGCAATCCATCACCTTACTTTGCAAAGTGTGATGTGTTTCGTAGAATCGGCCTCTGGCACGGGCGTTCGGTGGCCTGGTTCTAAGCGAAAAGATTGGACTTGGCGTCCTTGCCGCGTTGGCTCGGTGCCCTCCGATAGCACTTGCCAAGCTGTTCTCAGCTTTTCCCAAGGTGTTTGAGCCTAGTTGATTTTCGCCTTTTCTGAAGGCGGTGCAACCGCGCGCGACTAATGAGCCTGACTCATGGATGAATGCTTCGATGGATAAGAAGTACCGAAGAGCCGTTGACGCCGCCGCGATTTTTTCCGAAACCGATCTTGACGGGCGCATTACCTACGTCAACGACCAGTTCTGTCACCTTTTCGGCTACCGGCGCGATGAATTGCTGGGGGCCAATCACCGTCTGATCAACTCCGGCCACCACCCGGAAGAGTTTTTCGCCGGCATGTGGCGCAGCCTCTCATTGGGGCAGGTCTGGAAAGGGGAAATCTGTAACCGGGCCAAGGACGGTACGTTGCACTGGGTCGATACCACCCTGGTGCCCGTGATCGACGAAGCGTCCGGGCGCACTGAGCGCTACTTGGCGATTCGCTTTGACGTCAGTGAGAAGCGCCAACTGCTGCATTCGTTGCAGTGGCGGGTTGGGCATGACGTATTGACCGGGTTGCCCAATCGCACCTATCTGTCCGATCTGCTGGACCAGTCCCTGGCGTTCTCCCGCGAGGAGCGTTTCCCCTTGGCGGTGTGCATGCTCGACCTGGACGGTTTCAAGGCCGTCAACGACGGCCACGGCCACGCCAGCGGGGATCAGTTGCTGGTGGAGGTTGCCAGGCGCCTGCGCAGCATTGTGCGCGGCGAAGACGTGGTGGCACGGCTGGCGGGGGACGAGTTCGTGCTGGTGTTGCGCCACGTGCGAGGGCTGGAGGAGTTGCATGCTGCGTTAAACCGGGTGTTGATGGGGGTTTCCATGCCTTACGCCATCAACGGCAAGGCCATCAAGGTGTTTGCCAGCGTCGGCGTCACGTTGTTCCCGGATGACAACGAAGACGCCGACACCTTGTTGCGCCACGCCGACCAGGCCATGTACGTGGCCAAGCAGAGTGGTCGCAATCGCTACCATTTGTTCGATGTGTCTCGTGACAGGGAAGTGCGAGCTACCTATCAGTCTGTCGAGCGGGTTCGTCAGGCATTGCTGGAGAACGAGCTGCGGCTGCATTTCCAGCCCAAGGTCAACATGCGCAGCGGCGCCGTGGTGGGCCTTGAGGCACTGTTGCGTTGGAAGCATCCGCAACGAGGCCTGGTACCGCCTCGGGAGTTTTTGCCGCTGGTGGAGGAGACCGACCTGATTGTCGATATCGGCGAGTGGGTCATGGAGCGGGTCCTGGGCCAATTGCAGCGGTGGCAGCGGGTGGGGCAGGGCTGGCCGGTGAGCATCAATATTTCGGCGCGGCATTTTCAGCGCACGGATTTCGTCGAGCGTCTGCGGCATGTGCTGGAGCGGCATTCGGTGGTGTCGCCGCGCCTGTTGGACCTGCAGATCGTCGAGTCCGTCGCCGTGGAAAACCTGGCGCACGTCAGCGCTTGCCTCAAGGCATGCCAGGCCCTTGGCGTAGGGTTCTCGCTGGGGGGCTTCGGCACGGGCTACTGTTCCCTCAAGGATCTCAAGCACCTGCGCACGCAGACCATCAAGATCGACAAGACCTTTGTCCGCGATATCCTCAATGACCGTGATGACCTGGCGCTGACTGAAGCGATCATCGGCCTGGCCCGGGCGTTTGGCCGCGAGGTCGTTGCCGAGGGTTTGGACAGCCTTGAGCATGGGCAATTGCTGTTGCGCCTGGGCTGCGAGGTTGCCCAAGGCTATTTCATCGCCCGGCCCATGCCGCCCGAGCGGATTCCGGGCTGGGTGAGGGAGTTCGTGCTGCCGCCGCAGTGGCGACAGCGCGCAGGTCTTCAGGGGGAAGCGGCCTCGACTTCCGACACCGCGTTGCGTCCGGTATAGAGCTGGATGATCGCGTCGATCTCTCCGGATGCCTTCATTTCCTCCTACATGCGCAAGATGCGTTGGGTCGCCAGCCTGGGGTCGTTGCGTAGGTAGCAACTCAGTTCCTGTTCCTGGAGAACGGCCACGCTGTGCAATTGCCGGTCGGCGGTGTGTCGTTGGTTGAACCAGTCCAGTGCCCACTGGTTGCTCACCCCATAGCGATAGCGCCCGGCCAGCAGCTTGGCCAGCACTTGATCCTGGCTGCGGGCATCGTCGCGCCGCAGGTGGCCGCTGTCGAACAGTGGCTGCAAGGTGGGGTAGGCATAGCTGAGCATGGTGCCAATGGGTTGCGGCTCCAGGGTCTTGAGCGAAACCGTCGGCGGCGCGCTGGGCGAACCAACGAGCAGGTCGCGTTGAAAGAACAGCGGCACACTCCACAGGTAGTCGCCACGGTTGGCCACCCAATCGGGAGAGACGTAGCAACGGATGTCGACTTCGCCTTGTTGCATCGCGCCGTCCAGCCGGGCGCGGGACAGCACGTGAAATTGGGCCGGCGTACCCATCCGGGTCGCCAGGCTGAGCATGATGTCGGGCAGAATGCCTTGGGTTGGGCGACCTCGTTCGATCTGCACCATGGGCATGGCCCAGCCGTCGGTGATGGCGAAACGCAATGGCACTTCCTCGGCGAAGCAGCCGGTACCCAGTAACAGCAATGCCCCCATGGCCGAGCGCATAAACTCTCCTGACGATGAAAAAAGTGTCGACAACGAGCCTCAGGATCCAAGCTTAGTCAGATTAGACGAGCACACCGGATGCAATTTCGCCCTTGCTCCGCTAGCATTAGCCGCTTCTGCTTTCCAGTGGCGATGGTTTTCGATGAGTTATCAGGTTCTTGCACGTAAATGGCGTCCGCGCTCGTTCCGCGAAATGGTCGGCCAGACCCATGTGCTCAAGGCTCTGATCAATGCCTTGGACAGCCAGCGGCTGCACCACGCCTACCTGTTCACCGGTACCCGTGGCGTGGGCAAGACGACCATTGCGCGGATCATCGCCAAGTGCCTGAACTGCGAAACCGGCATTACCTCGACCCCGTGTGGCGAGTGTTCGGTCTGCCGGGAAATCGACGAGGGGCGTTTCGTCGACCTGATCGAGATCGACGCCGCCAGCCGCACCAAGGTCGAAGACACCCGCGAGCTGCTCGATAACGTGCAGTACGCCCCGAGCCGTGGGCGCTTCAAGGTCTACCTGATCGACGAAGTGCACATGCTCTCCAGCCATTCCTTCAATGCGCTGCTCAAGACCCTCGAAGAGCCACCGCCCTACGTCAAGTTCATCCTGGCGACCACGGATCCGCAGAAACTTCCTGCAACGATTCTGTCCCGCTGCCTGCAGTTCTCTCTGAAGAACATGACGCCGGAGCGGGTGGTCGAGCATTTGACCCATGTACTGGGCGTCGAGAACGTGCCGTTCGAAGATGACGCGCTGTGGCTGCTGGGTCGGGCTGCCGACGGTTCGATGCGTGACGCCATGAGCCTGACCGACCAAGCCATTGCCTTCGGTGAGGGCAAGGTCTTGGCGGCCGATGTGCGGGCCATGCTCGGGACCCTCGACCACGGCCAGGTCTACGACGTGCTGCATGCACTGATCGAGGGTGACGCCAAGGCGCTGCTCGAAGCCGTGCGTCACCTGGCCGAGCAAGGGCCGGACTGGAGTGGCGTGCTCTCGGAGATCCTCAACGTGCTGCACCGTGTCGCCATCGCCCAGGCCTTGCCGGAAGGGGTCGACAATGGCCACGGCGACCGTGAGCGCGTGCTGGCCCTGGCCCAGGCACTGCCGGCCGAGGACGTTCAGTTCTATTACCAGATGGGCCTGATAGGCCGTCGCGATTTGCCGCTGGCGCCGGATCCGCGCGGTGGTTTTGAAATGGTGTTGCTGCGGATGCTGGCGTTCCGGCCTGCCGACACGGCGGATGCCCCGAGGCAAACGTTAAAGCCAGTGGGGATCAGCCAGGCCACAGCTGATTCCGCCAAGCCAGTGGCTGCCGCGCCCGTCGTTGCGCCGGCAGTGACTCCAGTTCCCGTTACGCCGCCTGCGGCGCAGCCGGCCCCGGCCCCTGTCGTCCCGGCCCCCGAGCCTGAGCCGCTTCCCGAGCCTGTGGCTGAAGCTGTGGCTGAAGAGGTCATCGACCTGCCCTGGAACGACCCGGTCGAGACCTTGATCGTCCAGCCGCCCGTAGAGCCAGTATTGGAAATTGCGGCCGAGCAGCCCGACCTGCCACCGATGCCGCTGCCGACACCCGATAGCGTGGTCCCGGATGCACCTGAGTGGGTCGCCGCGCCCATGCCCGAGCCGACCGTGGCTGACGTCGATGCCGCCACGCCCGGCATGGACCTGGACGATGAGCCGCCGCTGGACGAGGACTACATCGAGCCGGACATGGATTCGGCCTACAGCTATCTGGACGACCTGGCCAGCGAACACGCGGCCGAGCCGGCTGCGGAGCCCGAGCCTGAGCCGGCGGCGATGCCCGCCACGGGGCTTGCGCTGCAATGGTTGGAACTGTTTCCGAAATTGCCGATTACCGGCATGACCGGCAGCATCGCCGCCAACTGCACATTGATTGCCGTGGAGGGCGATCACTGGTTGCTGCACCTGGATCCGGCCCACAGTGCGCTGTTCAACGCGACCCAGCAGCGGCGCCTCAACGAAGCGCTGAACCAGTACCACCAGCGCACCCTGACGTTGAGCATCGAGCTGATCAAGCCCGAGCAGGAAACCCCGGCCCAGGCCGCGTCGCGCCGTCGCGCCGACCGTCAGCGCGAGGCCGAGGAGTCGATTCACAATGATCCGTTCATCCAGCAGATGATGCAGCAGTTCGGCGCGGTGGTCCGTCACGATACTATCGAACCTGTCGAGGCCCCGGTAACCCAGGGCTCATAACTGAAGGCGCCGGGCGAGTAGGCCGGGCGCGTTGTTTATCCAAGTACTTTCGAGGTGATTCCCATGATGAAAGGTGGCATGGCCGGCCTGATGAAGCAGGCGCAGCAGATGCAGGAAAAGATGGCCAAGATGCAGGAAGAACTGGCCAACGCCGAAGTCACCGGCAAGTCCGGCGGCGACATGGTGACTGTGGTCATGACCGGTCGTCACGACATCAAGCGCGTCAGCATCGACCCAAGCGTGGTTGAAGGCCTGAGCGAAGACGACAAGGAAATGCTCGAGGCCCTGTTCGCCGCTGCCGTCAACGACGCGGTGCGCAAGATCGAAGCCAACAGCCAGGACAAGATGTCCGGCATGACCGCCGGCATGCAGTTGCCACCGGGCATGAAGCTGCCGTTCTGATTCGCCATCCCGCCGGGGATGGGCTACACACAATGCCAGGCATCGCGCCTGGCATTTTTGTGTGTGCCTGGGGAGCCGGCCCGAATATTTGACGCTGCCCGGAGGCGCGGGTATAAACCGCGTCTCGTTGTTATGTCGGACATTTCCTCCATGAGCTTCAGCCCTTTGATTCGCCAACTGATCGACGCCCTGCGAACACTGCCGGGCGTGGGTCAGAAAACAGCCCAGCGCATGGCGTTGCAATTGCTCGAGCGGGATCGCAGCGGCGGTTCGCGCCTGGCCCAGGCCTTGAGCCAGGCCATGGAAGGGGTGGGCCATTGCCGTTTGTGCCGCACCCTCACCGAAGAGGAGCTTTGCCCGCAATGCGCCGATGCGCGTCGCGACGACAGCCTCTTGTGTGTCGTGGAAGGGCCGATGGATGTGTATGCCGTGGAGCAGACCGGTTTTCGTGGTCGTTATTTCGTGCTCAAGGGACATCTGTCACCGCTCGACGGCCTCGGGCCGGAGGCCATTGGCATTCCTCAGCTGATGACGCGGATCGAGGAGGCGGGCACCTTCACGGAAGTCATCCTGGCCACGAACCCGACGGTCGAAGGCGAAGCCACCGCCCACTACATCGCCCAGTTGCTGAACAACAAGGGCCTGATCGCCTCCCGCATCGCCCACGGCGTACCGTTGGGTGGGGAGCTTGAGCTGGTGGACGGCGGGACGCTGGCGCATTCGTTTGCCGGGCGCAAGCCGATCACGCTCTAACAGCCGCCGAAAAAACCTGTGGGAGCAGTGTTTGTGGGTTATCGCTCGCTCAACGAGAACTGCGTCAGGCAGAACGTGGGAATGCCCATGTCTTCCAAGCGCTGCGAGCCCAGCAACTCTGGCAAGTCGATGATCGCCGCCGCTTCATGAACCTTGGCGCCCATGCGGCGGATCAGGTTGGCGGCGGCGATCAGCGTGCCACCGGTGGCGATCAGGTCATCGAACATCACCACCGAGTCCCCCTCACACAGGCTGTCGGCGTGCACTTCAAGGAAGGCTTCGCCGTATTCGGTCTGGTAACCCTCGGCCAGGACGTCCGCCGGCAGCTTGCCTTGTTTGCGGAACAGCACCAGCGGCTTGTTCAGTTGGTAGGCCAGGATCGAGCCGATCAGGAACCCACGCGCATCCATCGCGCCGATGTGCGTGAACTCGGCCTCGACGTAGCGGTGGGCGAAGCTGTCCATCACCAGGCGCAGGGCCGTCGGGGATTGGAAGAGCGGGGTAATGTCGCGAAAGATCACGCCCGGCTTCGGAAAATCGATCACGGGGCGAATCAGGGATTTGATGTCGAAGGAGTCAAAGACCATCGTGGAGGTGTCCTGGCAGGGCTACGAGCGCGGCAGTATAACGCGGCGGGGACACCTCGGCGTCCCTGTGCCGCGCGGGGTGTATCAGGCTTCGAGCGCGCCGCCGGCCAGGGCGCAGAGCTGGATCGGGTCGATAATACGGATTTCCTTGCCTTCGGCGGCGATCAGTTCGTTCTGCTGGAAGCGGGTGAACACGCGAGATACGGTTTCCACCGCCAGGCCCAGGTAGTTGCCGATCTCGTTGCGCGACATGCTCAGGCGGAACTGGTTGGCCGAGAAACCACGGGCGCGGAAGCGTGCCGAGAGGTTGACCAGGAACGTGGCGATGCGCTCGTCGGCGGTCTTTTTCGAGAGCAGCAGCATCATCTGCTGGTCGTCGCGGATTTCGCGGCTCATCACGCGCATCAGCTGGCGACGCAGCTGTGGCAATTGCAGTGCGAGCTCATCGAGGCGATCGAAGGGAATTTCGCACACCGACGTGGTTTCCAGCGCCTGTGCCGAGACCGGATGGATCTCGGTGTCCATGCCCGACAGACCGACCAGCTCGCTGGGCAAATGGAAACCCGTGAGCTGCTCTTCGCCGCTGTCGCTCAGGTTGAAGGTCTTCAAGGCGCCCGAGCGCACGGCATACACCGAATCGAAGGTGTCGCCCTGACGGAACAGGAACTCACCTTTTTTCAGCGGGCGGCCCCGTTTGACGATCTCGTCCAGCGCGTCCATGTCCTCCAGATTCAACGAAAGTGGCAGGCAAAGGGGCGCCAGGCTGCAATCCTTGCAGTGAGCCTGACTGTGAGAGCGCAATTTGACGGGCTCGGACATTTCTTTAATCCTTGTGGGAAAACACGCATGGTGCGTAAGGGTAACCCAGCACAGGAAGTCCGGCCAGTACGGTTTGATCGTCAAATTGTCGCGCTTAGATCACGCGGGAGAAGCGCTGCCGTTCGTGCTGGTCCAGATACGCGTCGAACACCATGCAGACCGACCGCACCAGCAGGTGTCCTGCAGGCCGCACCGTGATGTGGCTGTCCTGGAGTTCGATCAGCCCGTCTTCGGCCATGGCCTGTAGCTGCGGCCACAGAGCAGCGAAATATCCACGGAAATCGATGTTGAAGGTTTGCTCGATATCGCTGAATGGCAGGTGGAAGTGACAGATCAACTGCTGGATCACCGCGCGCCGCAGGCGGTCGTCGGCATTGCACAGCAGCCCGCGACTGGTCGCCAGTTGGCCGTCGGCCAAGGTGCTCTGGTAATGGGGCAGGTCGCTGCTGTTCTGGCAGTACACATCACCGATCTGGCTGATGGCTGAAACGCCGAGGCCGATCAGGTCGCAGTGGCCGTGGGTGGTATAGCCCTGGAAGTTGCGTTGCAGGGTGCCTTCTTCCTGGGCGATCGCCAGATCGTCGTCAGGCAGGGCGAAGTGATCCATGCCGATGTAACGATAACCGGCGGCGGTCAGCTGTTCGAGGGTGCCTTGGAGCATTGCCAGTTTCTGCTCGGGGTTCGGCAGTTCCTGGCTGTTGATGCGCCGCTGGGGCTGGAAGCGTTCCGGCAGGTGGGCGTAGTTGAACACCGAAAGGCGGTCGGGCTGCAGATGGATGACTTCCTCGATGGTGCGGGCAAAGCTTTCCGGGGTCTGCTTGGGCAAGCCATAGATCAGGTCGATGTTGATCGAGCGGAACTGCAGGGTTCGGGCTGCATCGATCACGGCGCGGGTCTCGTCCAGGCTTTGCAGGCGGTTGACCGCACGCTGGACGGCCGGATCCAGGTCTTGCAGGCCGATGCTGACCCGATTGAAGCCCAGTTCCCGCAGCAGACCCATGGTCGACCAGTCGGCTTCGCGCGGGTCGATTTCTATGCTGTAGTCGCCAGAGTCGTCATCCAGCAGGTTCAGGTCCTTGCGCAACCTGGCCATCAACTGGCGCAGCTCGTCATGGCTGAGGAATGTCGGGGTGCCGCCGCCCAGGTGCAGTTGCTCGACGCGCTGGGTTGGGTCCAGGTGGCAGCCGATCAGTTGGATTTCCTGTTCCAGGCGTTGCAGGTAGGCGTGGGCACGACCGCGGTCCTTGGTGATGACCTTGTTGCAGGCGCAGTAGTAGCAAATGTTCGCGCAGAAGGGGATGTGCACGTACAGCGACAGCGGTCGCGCGGCCTTGCGGCTTTCGCGCAGGGCATGCAAAACGTCGAAGGTGCCCACTTGGCTGCCGAATTGCGCTGCGGTTGGGTACGAGGTGTAGCGTGGTCCCGCCAGGTCGTAGCGGCGGATCAAGTCTGGGTCCCAACGAATGGCGTCGAGCATGCGGGCGTTCCCCGGATAGGCTGGCATAGACGCGAGTCTAGGGGCGGCGGCGCGGGGTGGTTTTGATTTGTGTCAACGGGGGTGGGGTTGGGCCGGTCTGGCCTGTGGGAGCAAAGCTTGCTCGCGATGACGGCGGCACATTCAACAAGGGTGTCAACCGATCCACCGCTGTCGCGAGCAAGCTTGGCTCCCACAGTTGATGGGGGGCTACTCGGTCAATGCCCCATGAGCCAATGCTGATGCGGCCCCGGCAGCGTCCAGATTCCGAAAATGATCACCAGCAACCCACCGGCCATGCGCACGCTACGCTTGCGCAGCAGGGCGGTGATGCGTTCGGCGGCCAGGCCGGTGGCGAGCAGCACGGGCCAGGTGCCGAGGCCGAAGGCGAGCATCAGCAGCGCGCTGTCCAGGGCATTGCCTTGGCTGGCGGACCACAGCAGGGTGCTGTAGACCAATCCGCACGGCAACCAGCCCCACAGTGCACCGAGCAGCAAGGCCCGGGGCAGGCTCGACACCGGCAGCAAGCGGTTGGCGATGGGCTGGATATGTCGCCACAAGCCGCGACCGACACCTTCGATGCGGGTCAGGCCGCTCCACCAGCCCGCCAGGTACAGGCCCATGGCGATCAGCAGCAGACCGGCCAGCACCCGCATGATCATCGCTCCCGGGCTGTTGGCGACGGCCCAGCCCGCCAGGCCGATCAGCAACCCGGCGGTGGCGTAGCTCAGGATTCGCCCCAGGTTGTACGCCAGCAGCAGTCGCAGGCGCCGATTGCGCTGTTCCTTGGGAATTGCCAGGGTCAGGGCGCCCATCAGGCCGCCGCACATGCCCAGGCAATGGCCGCCCCCCAACAAGCCGAGGATGAGCGCTGAAACCAGCAAAGGCGCCAGATCAAGCATGGGGCGGCGCCTTGTCGTCCGGGCCATGGGCCTCGCCGCGGGCCTCGTCCACGGCCGCCTTGTGGTTGGGGTCTTGGTCGTCGAACAGGATGCTGTGGGCCGGGCCGTCGAGGTCGTCGTACTGGCCGCTGTCCACGGCCCAGAAGAAGATGTAGACAGCGATGGCCACGATCAGCAGGGCGGCCGGGATCATCACATAAAGAGCTGGCATGGCGTAACTCCAGGCCCGCGCGGCTCAGGCCGGCAGCGGACGGGTATCGGGCGTGGCGTCGAGCGCCTGTGCCTTGGGCTGGCGAGTCAGCCTCAGGGCATTCAGCACCACGGTCAACGAACTGATGGACATGCCGACCGCTGCCCACACTGGCGTAATCCAGCCGAGGGCGGCGAACGGCAACATGAGGCCATTGTACAGCGCCGCCCACGCCAGGTTCTCGATGATCACCCGGCGGGTGCGGCGGGCGAGGTTGAAGGCATGGATCAGCGCGTCGAGGCGATTGGACAGCAGCACGGCGTCGGCGCTGGTCTTGGCAAGGTCGGTCGCCGAGCCCATGGCCACGCTGATGTCCGCCGCTGCCAGCACCGGCACGTCGTTCACTCCATCGCCGAGCATCAGCACTTTGCGACCTTGTTGGTGCAGCGCCTGGAGCACGGCCAGCTTGTCGTCCGGGCGCAGGCCGCCCCGGGCCTCGTCGATGCCCAGTTCGGCGGCGACGCTGGCGACCATCGGCGAGCTGTCGCCCGACAGCAACAGCGTTTTCCAGCCCCGAGCCCGGCAAGCCGCCAGCAGCTTCGGTGCATCGGTGCGCAAGCGGTCGTCGAGGACGAACCAGGCCAACGGCCCGTGATCATCGCCCAGCAACAGCCACTGTCCGGGTTCGTCCGGCATCGACGGTATCGCTGCGCCGCTGAGTTCACAAACGAAGCCGGGCTGGCCAATGCGCAGGCGCTGCTCACCCACCAAGCCTTCGAGCCCCAGTCCAGGGCTGCTCTGCACTTGCTCGGCGGCCAAGGGGGCGCGGCCAAACGCGCGGGCTATGGGGTGTTCGGAACGGTTTTCCAACGCGGCCGCCAAGCCCAGGCATTGCGCGCTGTCCAGCGCTGCCAGCGGCCGGATGCTGCGTAACGCCAGGCGGCCTTCGGTGAGGGTGCCGGTCTTGTCGAAAATCACCGTGTCGATCTGGTTCAGGCCTTCCAGCACATGGCCGCGGGTCAGCAGCAGGCCGAGCTTGTGCAGGGTGCCGGTGGCGGCGGTGAGGGCGGTCGGCGTTGCCAGGGACAACGCGCAAGGGCAGGTGGCGACCAGCATCGCCAGTACGATCCAAAACGCCCGGGACGCATCCAGTTGCCACCACAACAGGCCAATGGCTGCCGCTGCGACCAAAGAAAACAGCAGGAACCATTGCGCGGCCCGGTCGGCAATTTCCGCCAGCCGTGGCTTCTCGGCCTGGGCCCGTTCCAACAGCCGCACGATGGCCGACAGGCGAGTGTCTTGCCCGAGGGCCAGCACCTCGACCGTCAAGGCGCCTTCGACGTTCAGGGTGCCTGCGGTGACCGCATCGCCCACTTGGCGCGGCTGTGGCAGGTATTCGCCGGTCAGCAACGATTCGTCGATGCTGGACTGCCCGTCGAGGATCTTGCCATCGGCCGGCAGGACCGCCCCGGGATGGACCAGCACCCGGTCGCCGGTGCGCAACTCGCTGAGCAGGATGCGTTCGCTCTGGCCGTTGTCTTCCAGGCGAAGGCACGAAGCGGGCAACAGATTGACCAGTTGGGCGGTCGCGGCGGCGGTGCGCTCCCGGGCTCGACGTTCGAGGTATCGGCCGGTCAGCAGGAACAGGGCGAACATGCCCACGGCGTCGAAATACAACTCGCCGACGCCGGTGATCGACGTCCAGATCCCGGCGATGTAGGCACTGCCGATCGCCAGGGACACGGAAACGTCCATGGTCAGGTGGCGGGTGCGCAGATCGCGCATGGCGCCTTTGAAGAACGGTGCGCAGCTGTAGAACACGATCGGCGTGGTCAGGAACAGGGCGACCCAGCGCAGGATGGTGTGCATCTGCGGGCTCAGGTCGATGTTGAATTCCGGCCAGGTGGCCATGGTTGCCATCATCGCCTGGAACCACAGCAGCCCGGCCACGCCCAGTTGACGCAGGGCCAGGCGGTTCTGCGCGGCCAGTTGCTCGCAGGCCTGGTCGGCCTGGTAGGGGTGGGCGACGTAGCCGATCTGGCGCAATTCGGCGAGCAGCGTGCTCAGCGGCAACTGAGCGTCGGCCCAGCGCACATGCAGCCGATGGTTGGAGAGGTTCAATCGCGCCTCGGCCACGGCCGGCAGGCTGCGCAGTTGTTTTTCGATCAGCCAGCCGCAGGCGGCGCAACTGATCCCTTCCATCAGCAAGGTGGTTTCGGCCAGATCGCCCTCGTGGCGCACGAACGACTGCTGCACGTCCGGACGGTCGTACAGCGCCAGTTCATCGGTCAATTGGACAGGCAGGGTTTCAGGGTTGGCCGATGCTTCACTGCGATGCTGGTAATAACTTTCCAGGCCGCCAGCGACAATGGCCTCGGCCACTGCCTGGCAGCCCGGGCAGCACAGTTCGCGGGTTTCACCAAGGACTACGGTGGTGAAGCGACTGCCAGGGGGGACGGGCAGGGCGCAGTGGTAGCAGGGCTGGGGCGTGGTCATGGTGGTGGCGTGAAGGCCTTTGGCTGAAGGAGCTTGCTAACAGTGAGGGCACTTTGGTGGCGAGGGAGCTTGCTCCCGCTGGCCTGCGTAGCAGGACCAAGGCCGCCGACACCATGGAACCTGACCGCGCCAGGATGCAGATTTTAGGGCCGCTTCGCGCTGGAGCGCCAGCCCGGCCCAGCGGGAGCAAGCTCCCTCGCCACAGAAAAGCAGCTTATTTTTTCAGGTCCTCAGCACCTTGCAACGGCTCGTCGCCGAGCAGGATGTCCTGGCCGGGGTTGACCTGTTCTTCTTCGAACAGGCGCCAGGTCTTGCCGTTTTCCGCACCCAGCAGCTCGACGAAACGCCGGCCTTCGATCTTGTCCGCCAGTTGCCCAACGTAGCGCCCCGGCTCGCTGTCATTGCGAGCCAGGACGATCTTGCGGTCCTTTTCCGGCTGGGTCGGTGAAATCAGGCTCAGTTCCACGGTCTGCGGACGGCTGTTGCCGCTCAGGCGCAGGTTCACTTCCCCGGTGATCTCGTCCAGTTGCACGTTGGCATGCAATTGCAGGCTCTGGCCCAGCAGCTCGCGCTCCAGGGAGCGGTTGATGCCCTTGCCGGCCTCGTAGTAGTTGTCATTGACCAGGTTGTCCGGGTTGTTCACCGCAATGGTCACCATCGTCAGGCTCAGCGTCACCGAGCAGGTCAGGATCCCGATAATGATCCACGGCCAGAGGTGCTTGTACCAAGGGCTGGTGGCGGTTGCTGCAGGCATGTTCTGTTCTCTCAACGCGATTGTGGGCCGATGAATCGGCTCTTGGCTTCGACATGGACGCTGTTGTCATCGGCATCCTTGAGGATGAACGTCACCTCGTTGGTGCTCGACGGCAGTTGGTCCGGTGCACTGGACAGTTCAACCGGCTGGCTGAAGATGTCTCCGGCCGCGACCTTGATTTCCCGTCGGCCTTGCAGCTTGAGATCGGGCAGGCCGGTGGCGTCCAACAGGTAGGTGTGGTCGCGCTGGTCCTTGTTCATGATCTTCAGGCTGTAGACGTTCTCGATCCGGCCTTCGGCGTTCTCGCGATACAGCACGCGGTCCTTGCTGACATCGAACCCCACCAGCGAACGCATGAAGAATGCGGTCACCAGCAGGCTGATCATCGCCAGCAATACCAGGGCATAGCCGATCAGGCGTGGGCGCAGTTTATGGGTTTTCTGCCCCGACAGGTTGTGTTCGGTGGTGTAGCTGATCAGGCCGCGTGGGTAATCCATCTTGTCCATGATGTTGTCGCAGGCGTCGATGCAGGCCGCGCAGCCGATGCACTCGATCTGCAAGCCATCGCGGATGTCGATGCCGGTGGGGCAGACCTGGACGCACATGGTGCAGTCGATGCAATCCCCCAGGCCAAGGGCCTTGTAGTCGACGCCTTTCTTGCGTGGGCCCCGGCTCTCGCCGCGACGCGGGTCATAGGAAACGATCAGTGTGTCCTTGTCGAACATCACGCTTTGAAAGCGTGCATAAGGGCACATGTAGATGCACACCTGCTCGCGCAACCAGCCGGCGTTGCCGTAGGTGGCGAGGGTGAAGAAACCGACCCAGAAATACGACCAGCCATCGGCCTGGCCGGTGAAGAACTCGAATATCAGCTCGCGGATCGGCGTGAAGTACCCGACGAAGGTCATGCCGGTGACGAAGCCGATCAGCAGCCACAGGCTGTGCTTGGCGAATTTGCGCACGAACTTGTTGGCGCTCATGGGTGCCTTGTCGAGCTTGATGCGCTGGTTGCGGTCGCCTTCGGTGACCTTCTCGCACCACATGTAGATCCAGGTCCACACGCTTTGCGGGCAGGTATAGCCGCACCACACCCGTCCGGCGTAGACGGTGATGAAAAACAGGCCAAACGCCGCGATGATCAACATCCCGGACAGCAGGATGAAATCCTGGGGCCAGAAGGTCGCGCCGAAAATGAAGAATTTGCGTTCCGGCAGGTTCCACCAGACGGCCTGATGGCCGCCCCAGTTCAGCCAGACCGTACCGAAGTACAGCAGGAACAAGAACGCTCCACCGAGCATCCGCAGGTTGCGGAACAGGCCGGTGAAGGCGCGAGTGTAGATTTTTTCCCGAGAGGCATACAGGTCGACGCTCTTGTTGGCGTCCTTGGCAGGCGGGGTGACGTCATGTACCGGAATTTGATTACTCATCAATTGCATCCCACGGCAGTGGAAAAGTGCCGAGGCCAGTACGTGCCGGCCACGGTCAGAAGGGGTGTAGCAGTGGCGCAATGATACGCCTGTCGCTCTAGCTCAAGGGTGCGACCTTTGGTCGCGTTGGGCGCATGGACACAATGGTGTATCGGATGTAACAAGTCATGATCCAGATCAATTGACTATAGCTATTTCATAACGGCGGCGAAGCGAAGGGCACGATCTGAGGTTTGCCCGGCCTTGCTCCCGAGCAGTCGTAACACCAGGCAATGCGGTCTGCCTGAAGGCATGCAGAGGCCTGCTTCACGCAGGCCAGCGGGAGCAAGCTCCCTCGCCACAAAGGCCACCTTGTAATGACTGCCGAATAGGCATCAGCCAACCCACGGATTGAGCAGTGCCACGCCACTGCTTTGAAAATCACTCACGTTGCGGGTCACCACGGTCAGGCCATGGACCAGGGCCGTGGCGGCAATCAAGGCATTGCGATCGGGTACATGCAGGCGCGCGTAACGCAGCGCGACGGCGCGGTCCACCGCCAGGATCCGCCCGGCGAACGCCGGCATCACGTGATTGTCCAGCCATGCCCGCAGGCGACTGCCTTGCGTCGGGTCCTTGCGTTCGAAGCGCAGTACGCCGGTTTCCAGTTCCAGCACGGTGATCGCCGAGACATACAGACTGGGGGAGGGGACGCTGCGGGCCCAGGCTTGGACGTTTTTATCGGCCTGCGGTTTGCGCAGTTCCGATATGACGTTGGTGTCGAGTAAAAACATTCAGGACAGGTCCACCGAGCGAGGAGTGATGATGGCGCGCTCGGTATCGAAATCGATGTCCGGCGCATCGGGTATGACCAGTAACTCGACGATGCTGGCTTGGCTGCCGGTCAGTTTCTGGTACTCCTCAATGCTTAGCAGTACATGGGCTGGCTTGCCACGGTCGGTGATGATAACCGGCCCTTCGCGGGTGGCTTTTTTGGCACCACTTGTGTCGTGGTTGAACTCGCGGCTGGAGAGGGTGGTGATAGACATGACGGTGCCCCACATTGAAAGCGAATGTAGGCACGTTACTACTGGTGTGGTTGGGCGGCAAGTCGCGCCGGTCAGTTGCAAGACGCGGTAAATAAAAAAGGCCCCGCCAATCGGATTGGCGGGGCCTTTCGTGTATCAGGTGCTTGTCTTACTGGGCGTTAGCGGCCGGAGCCTTTTCGCCGTGGGACAGGCTGTAGACATAGGCCGCCAGCAGGTGGACCTTGTCGTTGCCTTGCAGGTCGGCCTGGGCCGGCATCTGGCCTTGGCGACCGTAGCGGATGGTCTGCTGCAGCTGCGCGAAGCTCGAGCCGTAGATGAACGCCACCGGGTGCGTCAGGTCAGGTGCGCCCATGGCTGGCGTGCCTTTGCCCGCTGGGCCGTGGCAGGCCACGCAGTTGGCGGCGAACAGTTTCTGGCCGTTGGCCGGATCGGCCTTGGCGCCTTCCGGCAGTTTGCGACCGTGCAGGCCAGTCACCAGGTAGGAAGCGACGTCGGCAACGCCTTGCTCGCCGATCACGGCAGCCCAGCCCGGCATCACGGCGTGACGACCGCCCATGATGGTGGTCTTGATGGTTTCCGGCTCGCCGCCCCAGCGCCAGTCGGCATCGGTCAGGTTAGGGAAACCATAGGCGCCCTTGGCGTCGGAGCCGTGGCAGACCGAGCAGTTGGAGGCGAACAGGCGGCCGCCCATCTTCAGGGCTTGCGGGTCCTTGGCGACTTCTTCGATCGGCATGGAAGCGAACTTGGCGAAGATCGGACCAAACTTGGCGTCCGAACGGGCCATTTCCTTTTCCCACTCGTGAACGCCGGTCCAGCCGCTCTGGCCATTGGCGAAGGCGGTCTGCTTTTCGGTGTCCAGGTAGTTATAGCCAGGCAGCAGGCCTTTCCAGTTGCCCAGGCCAGGGTAGAGCGCCAGGTAGCCGAGGGCGAACACGATGGTGCCCACAAACAGCATGAACCACCATTTCGGCAGCGGGTTGTCGTACTCCTCGATCCCGTCGAACGAGTGGCCGACCGTCTCGTCCGTTTGCTCGGCGCGCTGGCCCTTGCGGGTCGACAGCAGCAGCCAGGTCAGGGAGAAGATCGTTCCCAGGCTGAGGACTGTGACGTACAGACTCCAGAATGTAGTCATTCTTTGTTACTCCTAGAAGCTTGCTCGACGTGCTTGATGGCTTCGGGATCATCCGCGAACGGCAACAAGGTCGCGTCGTCAAACTCCGACTTGCGCTTGGGGCTGAACACCCACAGCGCCAGGCCAACGAAGGCCACCATCACGACAACGGTGCCCAGGCCACGAATCATCCCGATATCCATAAGAATCACCGTTTGCTTTTGATGATAGTGCCCAGGCCTTGCAGATAAGCCACCAGCGCGTCCATTTCAGTCTTGCCCTTCACGGCATCCTTGGCACCGGCGATGTCTTCGTCGGTGTAAGGCACGCCCAGGGTGCGCAGGACTTCCATTTTTTTCGCGGTGTCTTTGCCGTCGAGCTTGTTTTCTACGAGGAACGGGTAAGCCGGCATCTTCGACTCAGGCACCACGTTGCGCGGGTTGTACAAGTGCGCACGGTGCCAGTCGTCGGAGTAGCGGCCGCCAACACGGGCCAGGTCCGGACCGGTACGCTTGGAACCCCACAGGAACGGGTGGTCCCAGACGCTTTCACCGGCGACCGAGTAGTGACCGTAGCGTTCGGTCTCGGCGCGGAACGGACGGATCATCTGCGAGTGGCAACCCACGCAGCCGTTGGCGATGTAGATGTCGCGGCCTTCCAGTTCAAGGGCCGAGCGCGGCTTCATGCCTTCGACCGGCTTGTTGGTCACGTCCTGGAAAAACAGCGGAACGATCTGGGTCAGGCCGCCGATGCTCACGGCGATGACCATGAAGAAGGCCAGCAGGCCAATATTCTTCTCTACTGCTTCGTGCTTCATCAGTGAGCTCCAACTACGGCGATCTTGGCGGCGGCTTCAGCTTCAGCCGGGTCAGAAGCACGAACGGTGCGATACACGTTGTAGGCCATGAACAGCATGCCGGTGGCAAAGAACGCGCCGCCCAGGGCACGTACGATGTAGCCCGGATGGCTGGCTTGCAGGGCTTCGACGAACGAGTAGGTCAGGGTGCCGTCGTCGTTGATCGCGCGCCACATCAGGCCCTGGGTGATGCCGTTGACCCACATCGAGGCGATGTAGAGCACGGTACCGATGGTTGCGAGCCAGAAGTGCGTGTTGATCAGGCCGGTGCTGTGCATCTGCGTGCGGCCGAACAGTTTCGGGATCATGTGGTAGATCGCGCCGATGGAGATCATTGCCACCCAGCCGAGTGCGCCGGCGTGTACGTGGCCGATGGTCCAGTCGGTGTAGTGGCTCAGGGAGTTGACGGTCTTGATGGCCATCATCGGGCCTTCGAAAGTCGACATGCCGTAGAACGCCAGGGACACCACCAAGAAGCGCAGGATCGGGTCGGTGCGCAATTTATGCCAGGCACCCGACAGGGTCATCATGCCGTTGATCATGCCGCCCCAGCTCGGTGCCAGCAGGATGATCGACATCGCCATGCCCAGGGACTGTGCCCAGTCCGGCAGTGCGGTGTAGTGCAGGTGGTGCGGACCGGCCCAGATGTACAGGGTGATCAGCGCCCAGAAGTGCACGATGGACAGGCGATAGGAATAGATCGGACGCTCGGCCTGTTTCGGCACGAAGTAGTACATCATCCCCAGGAAGCCGGTGGTCAGGAAGAAGCCCACGGCGTTGTGGCCGTACCACCACTGGATCATTGCGTCGGTTGCGCCCGCGTAGGCCGAGTACGACTTGAAGAAGCTCACTGGCAGCGATGCGTGGTTGACGATGTGCAGCATGGCCGTCACGAGGATGAAACCACCGTAGAACCAGTTACCGACATAGATGTGCTTGGTCTTGCGCTTGACGATGGTGCCGAAGAACACCAGGGCATAGCTCACCCAGACAATGGCCAGCAGGATAGCCAGCGGCCATTCCAGTTCCGCGTATTCCTTGGTGGTGGTGTAGCCCAGCGGCAAGGTCACGATCGCGCCGACGATGACCGCTTGCCAACCCCAGAAGGTGAAGGCGGCGAGGCTGTCGGAGATCAGTCGGGTCTGGCAGGTTCGCTGCACGACGTAGTAAGAAGTGGCAAACAATGCACAACCACCGAAGGCGAAGATCACCAGGTTGGTGTGCAGTGGGCGCAGGCGTCCAAACGTCGTCCATGGCAGGTCGAAGTTCAACTCCGGCCAGACCAGTTGCGAGGCGATGAAGACACCGAGCCCCATGCCAAGGATCCCCCAGACCACCGTCATGATGGCGAACTGGCGGACTACCTTATAGTTATAAGCAGTCGGACTGATTGCTGTGCTCATTCTAAGGTTCCACGGTTTGGGTGTTTTATTAGGATAAAAAATCGGTCGCAAGTATGGAGAAAGCGGGGGGTCATTGCAACGCGCCATGACCTGAGTCAATGCTTTCTAAAGCTGATTCTGCGGCCTTTCCATGTTCTGTGTAGGGACAAAATTGACCCTCTGCAAAACGTCGAGGCGAAGGAAAGAGGCGAGGGGGTCGGGTCGGCTGTAACGGGGTGTGTTCACACACTGCGTTCGAGGAATGCCGGGGAGCTGTCCTGATAGCCGGTATTCGCCTGCCTTTGCGGCGTTTTCGTCGAACGATTGTCGAACACATCGGGTCGGGTCGACCTCTGACCGGCAGTCGCCAGTGCACGCAAAGGCAAGCTTAGACGCGATTGCGGGGATTCGAAAGGAAGACGAAGGAGGGGTGCGACAAAAAGAAGCAGCTTCAAGCTGCAAGCGAGTATGCCTCGCTTGCAGCTTTTGCTTTTGCTGTTACTTGATGCTTGCAGCTTGCGGCTTGCCGCTCAACTGCTCGTCACTTTTGGAAAGGCTGTACACGTAGGCCGCGAGCAGTTGCACCTTGTCATTGCCGAGCAGTTCGCTCTGCGCTGGCATATGGCCCTGGCGGCCATGGCGAATGGTCTGTTGCAGCTGTGCCAGGCTGGTGCCGTAGATGAAGCCGGCCGGTTGCGTCAGGTTCGGCGCCCCCATGGCTTCGGTCCCCTGGCCGGTGGCGCCATGGCAGGCGACACAGGTGGTGCTGAACGTTTGCTGGCCCGCTTGCAGGTCGGCACCGTTGTCCGCTGGCAGCGGCAAGCCGGCCAGGTCGTGGCGAACATACGCGGCCACGTTCTTGACCCCGGCTTCCCCGAGGATTTCGCCCCAGGCTGGCATCGCAGCCATGCGGCCACCCATGATGGTGGTCTTGATGGTGTCGGCCGCGCCACCCCAGCGCCAGTTGCTATCGGCCAGGTTCGGGAAGCCGAAGGCCCCCTTGGCGTCCGAGCCGTGGCAGACCGAGCAGTTGGAGGCGAACAGGCGTGCGCCCATCTTAAGCGCCTGTGGATCCTTGGCCACTTCTGCCACTGGCATCGCAGCGAATTTGGCGAAGATCGGCCCGAACTTGGCGTCGGCCTTGGCCATTTCCTTTTCCCACTCATGGGCGCCGGTCCAGCCGTTTTCGTAGCCGGGCAGGATGCCTTTCCAGTTGCCCAGGCCCGGATAGAGCACCAGGTAACCGACGGAAAACACCAGGGTGCCGGCGAACAGCAGGAACCACCACTGCGGCAGCGGGTTGTCGTACTCCTCGATGCCGTCGAAGCTGTGGCCCATGGTCTGGTCGACGCTGCCCTTGGTCTCGCCCTTGCGGGTGCCGATCAGCAGCCAGGTCAGGCCGATCAGGCTGCCGATGGTCAGTACGCAGATCCACGTACTCCAGAAGGTGGTCATGGCCGGGTACTCCTTGTTGCAGGGTCTTGGGGATTGGCGGGGTCGACCGACAGGTCGTCGGCGAACGGCAGCAGGCGCGCCTGGGCGAATTCCGGGCCGCGTTTGCTGCTGAAGACCCACAGGATCAGGCCGATGAAGGCGACGAAGACCACGACCGTGCCCAGGCCGCGGATCATTCCAGTGCTCATTTCAAGAAACATGGGGCTCACCTCTTGCTCTTGATGGCAGTGCCGAGCACTTGCAGGTAGGCCACCAGCGCGTCCATCTCGGTCTTGCCCTTGAGCGTGGCTACGCTGCCAGCGATGTCCTCATCGGTGTACGGCACACCGAGGGTACGCATGGCGCGCAGCTTGCCTTCGGTGTGGCTGCTGTCCACCGCCTGGGTCACCAGCCATGGATAGGCCGGCATTTTCGACTCGGGCACGACGTTGCGCGGGTTGTACAAGTGCGCGCGGTGCCAATCATCGGAGTAGCGCGCGCCGACCCGGGCCAGGTCTGGCCCGGTGCGCTTGGAGCCCCACAGGAACGGGTGATCCCAGACGCTTTCGCCAGCGACCGAGTAGTGGCCGTAGCGTTCGGTCTCGGCGCGGAACGGACGGATCATCTGCGAGTGGCAGCCAACGCAGCCTTCGCGGATATAGATGTCGCGACCTTCCAGTTGCAGGGCGGTGTAGGGCTTCATGCCGTCCACCGGTTTATTGGTCACGTCCTGGAAGAACAGCGGCACGATCTGGGTCAGGCCGCCGATGCTTACGGCCAACACCATCAGCAGCATCAGCAGGCCGACGTTTTTTTCGATTGTTTCGTGTTTCATGGCGGACTCCTCAGGCCATCTGCGCGGCAGCGGCGGCTTCGGCAGGCTGGTAGGCCCGCACGGTGCGCCAGGTGTTGTAGGCCATCAGCAGCATGCCGATGAGGAAGATCGCTCCGCCCGCCAGTCGCACGACGAAGCCTGGGTGGCTGGCCGCCAGGGTTTCGACGAAGGAGTAGGTGAGCGTGCCGTCCTCGTTCACTGCACGCCACATCAGGCCCTGGGCGATGCCGTTGACCCACATCGAAGCGATGTAGAGCACGGTGCCGATGGTGGCGAGCCAGAAGTGCGCGTTGATCAGGCCGATGCTGTGCATCTGTGGCCGACCGAAGACTTTCGGGATCATGTGGTACAGCGCGCCGATGGAGATCATTGCCACCCAGCCGAGTGCGCCGGCGTGTACGTGGCCGATGGTCCAGTCGGTGTAGTGGCTCAGGGCGTTGACGGTCTTGATGGCCATCATCGGACCTTCGAAGGTCGACATGCCGTAGAACGCCAGGGACACCACCAAGAAGCGCAGGACCGGGTCGCTGCGCAACTTATGCCAGGCACCCGACAGAGTCATCATGCCGTTGATCATGCCGCCCCAACTGGGTGCCAGCAGGATCAGCGACATCACCATGCCCAGGGACTGTGCCCAATCCGGCAGTGCGGTGTAGTGCAGGTGGTGCGGACCGGCCCAGATGTACAGGGTGATCAGCGCCCAGAAGTGGACGATGGACAGGCGATAGGAATACACCGGGCGTTCGGCCTGTTTCGGCACGAAGTAGTACATCATCCCCAGGAAACCTGCAGTGAGGAAGAAGCCCACGGCGTTGTGGCCGTACCACCATTGCACCATCGCGTCGGTGGCCCCGGCATAGATCGAGTAGGACTTGGTGAAGCTGACCGGCAGCTCCAGGTTGTTGACGATGTGCAGGATCGCCACGGTCAGGATGAACCCGCCGAAGAACCAGTTACCTACATAGATGTGCTTGGTGTTGCGCTTGGCCACGGTGCCGAAGAATACGATGGCGTAGGCGACCCAGACGATGGTGATCAGGATGTCGATCGGCCATTCCAGCTCGGCGTATTCCTTGGAACTGGTGTAGCCCAGTGGCAGGCTGATAGCCGCCAGCAGGATCACCAGTTGCCAGCCCCAGAAGCAGAACGCGGCGATCTTCGGCGCGAACAGCTGGGTCTGGCAGGTGCGTTGCACCGAATAAAACGAACTGGCAAACAACGCGCACCCGCCGAAAGCGAAGATCACCGCGTTGGTGTGCAGTGGGCGCAGGCGGCCGAAGCTGGTCCATGGCAAATCGAAGTTGAGTTGTGGCCAGACCAATTGGGCGGCGAGAAAAACCCCGAGCCCCATCCCGACGATGCCCCACACCACCGTCATAATGGCGAATTGGCGGACCACCTTGTAGTTGTAGGCGGTACTGATAGAAGTGTTCATGGTTCCCCATCCACGGTTCAGGCCGAAGAGCTGGCTGCGCAGCGCTTCGCCTGGAGTTATAGGCAGACTAAAAGCGAGGCAAGCATGGACAAACAGCACAAGGCCAGTATTGACGGGGATCAATGGGCGCGGTGCGTGGAACAGCGCGGTTGGCGCTGGACGGCCGCGCAATCGGGCACCCTTGAGGAGGCCCCGACGCTGATCCTCGCCCACGGCGCCGGTGCACCGATGGACAGCGAATTCATGGCGCAAATGGCCGCGCGCCTTGCTGCGCATGGGGTCAACGTGTTGCGTTTCGAGTTTCCCTACATGGCCCAGCGGCGCCAGGATGGGGGCAAGCGTCCACCCAACCCGGCACCTAAGCTGTTGGAGTGCTGGCGTGACGTGTATGCCGCAGTGCGGCCTTATGTCGCTGGACGGCTGGCTATTGGCGGCAAGTCCATGGGCGGACGCATGGCGAGCCTGCTGGCCGATGAGTTGAAGGCCGATGCGCTGGTCTGCCTGGGGTATCCGTTCTATGCCGTGGGCAAGCCGGAGAAGCCACGGGTGGAACACCTGGCGGGTTTGAAGACCCGGACTTTGATTGTCCAGGGTGAGCGCGATGCGCTGGGCAATTGGGAGGCGGTGCAGGGGTATGCCTTGTCGCCGAGTATCGAGGTGATGTGGCTGGTGGCAGGGGATCATGACTTGAAGCCGTTGAAGGCTTCGGGGTTCAGTCATGATCAGCATCTGGAAGCGGCGGTGACTAGGGTGGCGGAGTTTCTTCTTCTAGATCGATAGCGCCTGTCCTAGCCTTTTCGCGATCCGACTTGCTCGCGAAGACGGTTCATGGCGTGGCTCACTTTTGAAGTGGCAATAAAAAACCGGAAAGCATCCACTTCCCGGTTTTTTATTGAGCAGATGTCTATCAGCGGTTAAACCGCTCCACCAACGAATACTGCGTAGTGGCCGTGCGGGTCAGTTCTTCGCTCAGCAGCGCCGAGCTGTGGGCCTGACCTGAGGTCTGGTCGGCCAGCTGCGAAATGTTGCTGATGTTGCGGCTGATCTCTTCGGCCACCGAGCTTTGCTCCTCGGTGGCGGCGGCGATCTGGGTGGTCATGTCGGTGATGTTGGCCACCGCTTCGCTGATCCCCACCAGTGCCTGGTCCGCCTCCATGACCCGTGCCACGCCTTCCTCGGCCTGGCGATGGCCGGCGTCCATGGTCTGCACGGCATTGGTGGCCGTCTGCTGGAGCTTGGCGATCAGGGCATGGATCTGCCCGGTGGATTCACTGGTGCGTTGCGCCAGTTGTCGCACTTCGTCGGCCACCACGGCAAAGCCGCGACCCATTTCACCGGCACGGGCCGCTTCGATGGCGGCGTTGAGTGCCAGCAGGTTGGTCTGGTCGGCGATGCCCTTGATCACGTCCACCACGCCACCGATCTCGTCGCTGTCCCTGGCCAGTTGGGTCACGGTCTGCCCGGTTTCGCCGACCACGACCGACAGGCGCTCGATGGCTTCGCGGGTTTCCCCGGCGATATCGCGGCCACGCCCGGTCAGGCGATTGGCTTCCTGGGTGGCATCGGCGGTGCGTTGCACGTGGCTGGCGACTTCCTGGGTGGTGGCGGCCATCTCGTTGACCGCCGTGGCGACCTGTTCGGTCTCCAACCGCTGGCGCTCAAGGCCCGTGGAGCTGTCGTGGGCCAGGGTATTGGACTGGCGCGCCTGCTCGTTGAGGTGCTCGGCGGTGTCCTGCAAGCGGGTCAGGCAGGTTTTCAGGCGGGCTTCCTGGCTGAGGATCGACATCTCCAGGCGTGCCTGGGCGCCGCGGCTGTCGGTGTACATGCGGGCGATCAACGGGTCGGAAGTGGTTTGCTCGGCCAGCCGCAACAGGCGCTTGATGCCGCGTTGTTGCCATTGCAGGCCCATCAACCCCAGCGGCACCGACAGCAGCGCGGCGAGGGCGAAGCCCCATTGGGAATTCAGGAAGGCGCCGACGATGAAGCTGAGCTGGCTGACCAGGATAAACGGCAACCAATCCTGCAGCATGGGCACCCACTTGTCACTGTGCGGAACCGCCGGCTTGCCCTGGTTGATGCGTTGATAGAGCGCTTCGGCGCGGCTGATCTGCTCGGCAGTGGGCTTGACCCTGACCGATTCATAGCCGACCACCTGGTTGCCTTCGAAGACCGGCGTGACATAGGCGTTGACCCAATAGTGGTCACCGCTCTTGCAGCGATTCTTGACGATGCCCATCCAGGGCGAGCCCTGTTTCAACGTGTTCCACATGTGTGCGAACACAGCGGGAGGCACGTCGGGGTGTCGCACCAGGTTGTGAGGCGAATGGATCAGTTCTTCTTTCGAAAACCCGCTCACATCGACGAATGCGTCGTTGCAGTAAGTGATCACACCCTTGGCGTTGGTGGTGGAAATCAAGCGTTGTTGCGCCGGAAAGGTTCTCTCGCGCTGTGTGACGGGCTGGTTGTTACGCATGGTGTGTAGGTCCGCAAGGCTTTGAAAGGTTGTCGGCGCTAGCAGGTTTTAATTGAAGATATTTTCACCTTTCGCTATCACGCCAGCATCGGGTAGGTAAATAGGGCGAAATGAAGCAGGTTGAGCAAAAAATGGGTGGCGATTGCCGCCCCCAGCCCGCCAAAACGGTAGGCCAGTCCATAGCCAATCCCCGCCAGGCCCGACAGCAGCACCCATTGCCAACCCGCCCCGGCGTGCACCAGGCCGAAAAACGCCGAGGCCAGGAGCAGCGCCAGGTTGTCGCCGTGCTTCAACTGTTTGAAGCAGCGGCTGAGCCCACCTTGAATGTAGCCACGGAACAGCGCTTCCTCCACCAGGGTCACCAACAAAAGGTTGTTGCACACCCACAGCCAGGCGTGTGCCGGCCACTTGGGTGCCCAGTGGATCATGCCCAGCAGCATCGCCCCGCCCAGCGCCAGCACAGCGCTCAAAACCAGCCCCAGCGCCGTGGCGTAGACCGACAGGCGCAACGAGCGCCGGCCAACGATCCAGGGGCAGGCCAACAATAGCCAGAAGCCGATCAGGGGCTTGTCCTGGTTCAGGTACATGGCAAACCGGGCGGCATCGTCGGTCAGGCGTTGCGCCGGGATGGCCCGGCCATTGAAAAAGCCCGGCATCCAATGCAGGGCCAGGGCCAGGGCCATCACCACAAACAGGACATGACCGAGAAACCGGCCGACGGAGGTCTGCTGCTGGCGCACCGCAAAGCCGGCAAACAACAGCAGCGCAAGGGAGATTGCGACGGTCCAGGCCAATTGCCCGTAGGCCAGGGCCAAGCCATAGCCGAGGGCGAGCATGGCCAGGTAAGGCCAGGGGAGAGCGGGCATAGAACATCCTTTTAGACTGTGGAGCTTCGGCGGGCATGGCCGCGTCTACGACGTCGCCACGTCGCGCAAAGAGCACATTTGCGCTCCTGCACGTTCATGCGCGAGAGGGTTCATTACGAGTGGTGCAGGCCGTTGGCTGACTCGGTTCCGTGAGCGCCGGGGCGATTATAGGCAGGTCGGTGCCGAGAGGCTAATAACGGTCGGTTGGCGAAAAAAAACCTGTGGGAGCGAGCCTGCTCGCGATAGGGGCGTTTCAGTCAACATCATGTTGGCTGATCCACCGCTATCGCGAGCAGGCTCGCTCCCACGGGGGAACTGGTACTACAAAAGAACCGAGCTGTCCTAGGCGGCGATCAACTGCCGCAGAACGTAGTGCAAGATCCCGCCGGCCTTGAAATATTCCACTTCGTTCAAGGTGTCGATCCGGCACAGCACTTCAATGCGCTCCTGGCGCCCGTCCTCCCGGGTGACGACCACCGGCAGGTTCATGCGCGGGGTCAGTTCGACGCCGCTCAGGCCCAGGATCTCCAGGGTTTCCTGGCCGGTCAGGTTCAGGCTCTTGCGGTTCTGGTCGAGCTTGAACTGCAACGGCAGCACGCCCATGCCCACCAGGTTGGAGCGATGGATACGCTCGAAACTCTCGGCGATCACCGCCTTGACCCCCAGCAGGTTGGTGCCCTTGGCGGCCCAGTCCCGGCTCGAACCGGTGCCGTATTCCTGCCCGGCAATCACCACCAGCGGCGTGCCGGTGGCCTGATATCGCATGGCGGCATCGTAGATCGACATTTTTTCGCCGCTAGGGATGTGGATCGTATTGCCGCCTTCTTCGCCGCCGAGCATTTCGTTGCGAATGCGGATGTTGGCGAACGTGCCGCGCATCATCACCTGGTGGTTGCCGCGCCTTGAGCCATAGGAGTTGAAATCCCGGGGCTCGACGCCTTGTTCGCGCAGGTAGCGCCCGGCCGGGCTGTCGGCCTTGATGTTGCCGGCCGGGGAGATGTGGTCGGTGGTCACGGAGTCGCCCAAGAGGGCCAGGACGCGTGCGCCCTTGATGTCCTTGATGGCCGGTGGCGGCCCGTCGATGCCGTCGAAGAACGGCGGGTGCTGGATGTAGGTCGAGTCCGGCTGCCAGACATACGTGGCCGCTTGCGGCACTTCGATGGCTTGCCATTGCTCGTCACCGGCAAACACGGCGGCGTATTCCTTGTGGAACATGCCGGTGTCGACCTGGGCCACGGCATCGGCCACTTCCCGGCTGCTGGGCCAGATGTCCCGCAGGTACACCGGCTTGCCATCGCGGTCGTTGCCCAGCGGCTCGCTGCTGATGTCGATGCGTACCGTGCCCGCCAACGCATAGGCGACCACCAGCGGTGGCGAGGCCAGCCAGTTGGTTTTTACCAGCGGATGCACCCGTCCTTCGAAATTGCGGTTGCCCGACAGCACCGAAGCCACGGTCAGGTCGGCCTTCTGGATGGCTTTTTCAATCGGCTCGGGCAATGGACCAGAGTTGCCGATGCACGTCGTGCAACCGTAGCCCACCAGGGCGAAGCCGAGTTTGTCGAGGTATTCGGTCAGCCCGGCGGCCTGGTAGTAATCGGTGACCACCTTGGAACCCGGCGCCAGGGAACTCTTGACCCAGGGCTTGCGGGTCAGGCCCCTTTCCACGGCTTTCTTCGCCAGCAGCCCGGCGGCCATCATCACGCTGGGGTTGGAGGTGTTGGTGCAGGAGGTAATGGCGGCGATCACCACCGCGCCGTTTTTCAGGCGATGGGTCTGACCTTCGAATTCATAATCGGTTTCACCCACCTGATCGGCATTGCCTACCGCCACGCCACCACCGCCTTCGCTCTCCAAGCGACCTTCTTCTTTGCTGGTGGGCTTGACCTGCAGGCCGAGGAAGTCGCTGAAGGCCTGGCCGACGTTCGGCAGTGCGACGCGGTCTTGCGGGCGTTTGGGGCCGGCGAGGCTGGCTTCGACGCTGCCCATGTCCAGCTCCAGGGTGTCGGTGAACAGCGGTTCCTGGCCGGGCAAGCGCCACAGGCCCTGGGCCTTGCAATAGGCTTCGACCAGCTTCACGGTCTCCGCCGGGCGCCCGGACAGGCGCAGGTAGTCCAGGGTCACGTCATCCACCGGGAAAAAACCGCAGGTGGCGCCGTATTCCGGGGCCATGTTGGCGAGGGTGGCGCGGTCGGCCAGTGGCAGGTCGGCGAGGCCGTCGCCATGGAACTCGACGAATTTGCCCACCACGCCTTTCTTGCGCAGCATTTGCGTGACGGTCAACACCAGGTCGGTGGCAGTGATGCCTTCGCGCAACTTGCCGGTGAGCTTGAAGCCAATCACTTCCGGAATCAGCATCGACACCGGTTGGCCGAGCATGGCCGCTTCCGCCTCGATCCCGCCGACACCCCAGCCCAGTACGCCGAGGCCGTTGATCATGGTGGTGTGGGAGTCGGTGCCCACCAGGGTGTCGGGGAAGGCATAGGTGCGACCGTCTTCCTCCGTGGTCCATACGGTGCGACCCAGGTATTCGAGGTTGACCTGATGGCAGATGCCCGTGCCCGGTGGCACCACGCTGAAATTGGCGAAAGCGCTCTGGCCCCAGCGCAGGAAGGCGTAGCGTTCACCGTTGCGCTGCATTTCGATGTCGACGTTCTGCTCGAACGCCTGGCGGCTGGCGAAGCGGTCGACCATGACCGAGTGGTCGATCACCAGGTCCACCGGCGACAATGGGTTGATTCGCTGCGGGTCGCCGCCGGCCTTCTCCACGGCAGCGCGCATGGCGGCCAGGTCGACCACGGCGGGGACGCCGGTGAAGTCTTGCATCAACACTCGCGCCGGGCGGTACTGGATCTCCCGGTCGGAGCGGCGGTCCTTGAGCCACCCGGCCAAGGCCTTGAGGTCGGTGCCGGTGACGGTTGTGCCGTCCTCCCAGCGCAGCAGGTTTTCCAACAGCACTTTGAGCGACATGGGCAGCGTGTCCAGCTCGCCCAGGCTGCGGGCCGCCTCCGGCAGGCTGAAATAATGGTAGGTCCTGGCGTCGACTTGCAGCGTCTTGAGGGTTTTCAGGCTATCGATGGAGGGCATTGAAATCACTCCTTTGAGTCCGCACGGCGACGGACTGACGGAACGGACAGAGCTTTTAACCTAGTCCTGTTTTGACCGAATGACTAATCACTGGACTCTAGAGGCAGTTCGGGGTTCCGAACTCCGCTATCATGCGCCGGTTTCGTGACAGCGCTACGGAGTTTCAATGAACACGCTTTTCATGCATTGCCGGCCGGGTTTCGAGGGCGAAGTCTGCTCCGAGATGGCCGACCACGCCGTGCGCCTGGACGTGGCGGGCTACGCCAGGGCTAAACCGGCCAGCGCCTGCGCCGAATTTGTCTGCAGCGAAGACGACGGCGCCGAGCGGCTGATGCGCGGTCTGCGTTTCGCCGAGCTGATTTTCCCGCGTCAATGGGCGCGCGGCACCTTCATTGACCTGCCGGAAACCGACCGCATCAGCGTCATCCTGGCGCACATGGCGGCGATGCCGGTGTGCGGCAGCCTGTGGCTGGAGGTGCTCGATACCAATGACGGCAAAGAACTGTCGAACTTCTGCAAGAAATTCGAAGGCCCGCTGCGCAAGGCGTTGAGCGGGGCCGGCAAGTTGGTGGAAGACCCGCGCAAGCCGCGCCTGTTGCTGACCTTCAAGAGCGGCCGCGAGGTGTTTTTGGGGCTGGCGGAGGCCGACAATTCGGCGATGTGGCCGATGGGCATTCCCCGGTTGAAATTCCCCCGGGAAGCGCCGAGCCGCTCGACCCTCAAGCTTGAAGAGGCTTGGCACCATTTCATCCCCAAAGACCAATGGGACGAGCGCCTGCACAGCGACATGACCGGCGTGGACCTCGGCGCGGCGCCAGGTGGCTGGACCTGGCAACTGGTCAACCGCGGCATGCTGGTGACCGCCATCGACAACGGCCCGATGGCCGAGAGCCTGATGGACACGGGGCTGGTGCAGCATCTGATGGCTGACGGTTTTACCTTCAAGCCCAGGCAGCCGGTGGATTGGATGGTCTGCGACATCGTCGAGAAGCCGGCGCGCAACGCGGCGATGCTGGAAGAGTGGATTGGCGAAGGGCATTGCCGCGAGGCGGTGGTCAACCTCAAGTTGCCGATGAAACAGCGCTATGCCGAGGTGAAACGCCTGCTCGAACGCATCGCCGATGGCTTCAAGGCTCGTGGTATCAAGGTCGAGATCGGTTGCAAGCAGCTGTATCACGACCGTGAGGAAGTGACGTGCCATTTGCGGCGGCTGGATACGAAAAAGCCCAAGTCCCGCTGAAGTATGTAGCGAGCTCTTGTGGCGAGGGAGCTTGCTCCCGCTCGGCTGCGAAGCAGTCGTCGATGTTTAGACCCAACAGGGCATTGGGGTCGCTTCGCAACCCAGCGGGAGCAAGCTCCCTCGCCACAGGATGATGCACCTCTGTTAAGCGCGCCGACATTGCGCGACAATGCCGGCCAGTTTCAGGAGTACACGATGAGTGAAATGAACGATACACCGGTCGACGGCACGCTGGATGCCACCGGCCTCAACTGCCCGGAGCCGGTGATGATGCTGCACCAGCACATCCGCGACCTGGTGCCCGGTGGGCTGCTGAAAGTGATCGCCACCGACCCCTCGACGCGCCGCGATATCCCCAAGTTTTGCGTGTTCCTGGACCACGAACTGGTGGCCCAGCGTGAAGAAGCAGGCACGTACCTTTACTGGATCCGCAAGAAACTCGCCTAACCCCTCGAGCGGCTGATGCGGATCTGCTTGCGCGCACTGCGCGCCAAACGGATCGACAGCATCAACGCCGCGCAGCTCAAACCCGCGATCAAGCCCTGCCACAACCCACTCGGACCGCTGGCGGGGCCAAGCCAGTCGGTCAGGCCGAGGGTGTAGCCCACCGGCAGGCCGATGCCCCAATAGGCGAACAGCGTCAGGATCATTGTCACCCGAGTGTCCTGATAGCCGCGCAATGCCCCGGCCGCCGTGACCTGGATGGCATCGGAGAACTGGAACAGGGCTGCGTACACGATCAGCATCGACGCCACTTCGATGACCACCGGATCGGCGGTGTAGATCGCCGCGATGGGACCGCGCAGGCTGAACATCAGGCTGGCCGAAAGGCAGGCGTAGGCCAGCGCCGTGCCCATGCCCACACCGGCGGCGAAGCGGGCTTCGCGAGGTTGACGCCGTCCCTGGGCCTGGCCGACCCGCACGGTCACGGCCATGCCCAGGGAGTAGGGGATCATGAACACCAGAGAGCTGAAGTTCAGGGCAATCTGGTGGCCGGCCACCACGGTGGCGCCGAGGCTGCCGATCAGCAGCGCGATCACCGCGAAAATACTCGACTCGGCAAACACGGCGATGCCGATCGGCAAGCCGATGCCCAGCAAGCGCTGGATGACCGCCCATTGTGGCCACTCGAAGCGGCTGAACAGCTGGCTCGCCTGGTAGGCGGGCGCCCAACGGGCCCAGCCGGCCATGCCTACAGCCATGGCCCACATCACGATGGCCGTGGCCCAGCCGCACCCGACACCGCCCATGGCGGGCACGCCCAGATGGCCATAAATGAAGATGTAGTTGAGTGGAATGTTCAGTGCCAGGCCGCACAGCCCCAAGATCATTGCCGGTCGCGTTCGCCCCAGGCCATCGCTGTAGCAGCGCAGCACGTGATACAGCGCGACCGCCGGCAACCCGGTGCCGATGCCGCGCAAATATTCCATGCAGGGACCGATCAGTTCGGGGTCGACCTTCATGAGGTGCAGGATCGGTTCGGCGCTGAACAGCGCCAGCGTCGCCAGCAGCCCCACCGACAGCGCCAGCCAGAGTGCCTGGCGCACCAAGGGACCGATCTCGGCGAACGTACCGGCGCCGAAGCGCTGGGCGACTTTCGGCGTGGTGGCCAGCAGCGTGCCGGTCATCAACAGGAACACCGGCACCCAGATCGAATTGCCCAGCGCCACCGCCGCCAGGTCGCGCGGCCCGACACGGCCGGCCATCACTGCATCGACAAAACCCATGGCCGTGGTCGCCAGTTGCGCGACCATGATCGGCACGGCCAGTGCGAGCAGCGTCTTGAGCTCCAGGCGGGTCCGGGCCAGGCGGGAGAGGGTGGCGGGGTTGTCGATCACAGGGTTCACAGGCGGAGCGTCCGAAAAGGTTTAGCGCAAGGCGGTGGATTCTACGCCCTGACACAATGGTCAGGAAAAAACCAGTGTTGGGGATTTGTAAGCGCTCACCTGTCGGGTGGATGCCCTGTGGCGAGGGAGCTTGCTCCCGCTGGCCCGCGCAGCAGGCCCGCTCCGTCAGCGACTGCTTCGCAGCCGAGCGGGAGCAAGCTCCCTCGCCACAACAGCGTTCACCGAAGTAATGCGCTGGCCCATCGAGGCGAGGAACGCCTACACTGCTCACCCCGCCAAAGGAGCTCCGCCATGCTGATCGTAGCCGACGAAAACATTCCCTTGCTCGATGCGTTTTTCCAAGGCTTCGGCGAAATCCGTCGGGTGCCCGGTCGCGGCATCGACCGTTCGATGGTTGCCCAGGCCGACGTGTTGCTGGTGCGTTCGGTCAGCCAGGTCAATCGGGCGTTGCTGGAAGGCAGCAAGGTACGCTTCGTTGGCACGTGCACCATCGGCACCGATCACCTGGACCTGGACTATTTCGCCGAGGCCGGGATTCGCTGGGCCAGTGCGCCGGGCTGCAATGCCCGCGGCGTGGTGGATTATGTACTGGGCAGCCTGATGACCCTGGCCGAAATCGAAGGCGCTGACCTCAAGCAGCGCAGCTTCGGAGTGGTCGGGGCGGGTCAGGTGGGCAGGCGGCTGATCGAAGTGCTCAAGGGGCTGGGGTGGGCCGTGAAGGTGTGCGACCCGCCGCGCCAGGCGGCCGAAGGGGGCGACTACGTGAGCCTGGAGCAGATCATCGAACAGTGCGATGTGATCAGCTTGCACACCCCCTTGACCCGCGACGGCGCGCAACCGACCTGGCATCTGTTCGATGAAGCACGCCTGAATCGACTCAAGCCCGGCACCTGGCTGATCAACGCGGCCCGGGGGCCGGTGATCGACAACGCAGCATTGCGCGAGGTGCTATTGGCCCGTGAAGACCTGCAAGCGGTGCTGGATGTGTGGGAGCAGGAACCGACCGTGGACGTGGACCTGGCCGACCTCTGCGTGATCGCCACGCCGCACATCGCCGGTTACAGCCTCGATGGCCGCCAGCGCGGCACGGCGCAGATCTACGAAGCCTTGTGCGCGTTCCTTGAACAACCGGCCCAGGTCAGCCTCGGCGACCTGCTGCCCCGGCCCTGGTTGGGCGGCATCACCCTGGATGCTGAAACCGACCCGGCCTGGGCGCTGGCGGCGATGTGTCGGGGCGTTTACGACCCGCGCCGGGACGATGCGGATTTTCGTCGCAGCCTGGTGGGCACGGTCGATGAGCAGCGCCGTGCCTTCGATGCCTTGCGCAAGCACTACCCGCCACGCCGGGAGATCGACAGCCTGAAGGTTCGTGTCGACGGCCAGTCGCCGGCCTTGCAACAAATCGTGACCGCACTGGGGGCCACCTTCCTTTAACTGTGGCGCGCTCTTGTGGCGAGGGAGCAAGCTCCCTTGCCACAAGAGCATGGCCATAGGCGCTGCAAAATCAGCCGGCATAAAAAACCCGACATCAAGGTCGGGTTCAATGAAGACGGGCTGTGTCACTTTTGTTCGGCAGGCTTGACCAGTCGCTTTTCCAGTTCGCTGCAGGCCTTCTGGATCATCTCTTCGGTGATCGGTACTTCGCGCCCTTGGGCATCGATGAACGAGCAGCCCAGGGACTGATCCGGTTGCGTGCGAATCACTTGAATCTTGTCGTCGCTGCGGTGTTGCAAGGACATGGCCTGTCTCCTCATCAGGTTGTGCGCCTACTTTAATGTCGCCAGGTGACCGAGCCATGACACTCCCTGTAGGTTCATGGCGACACCTCCACTCAATCAGAAACACAGTTGCGTTTCCAGCCAGACTTTAGACCGATAACATCTAGCCGCTAGTCGTTGTGGTCATATTTAACCTGACTCATTCTGATTCAACAGGGTGGCGCCCCGTCGGGGTGCCGCCGATCGTTTTCCCCGTTGCATTACCGGATGCCACTGATGCTCTCTGCCCAACATCGCCGTGCCATACGCCTGGCCAGCGGCTTCATCGCCCCTTATCGCAAACAGGTCATCGGCGCCTTGCTGGCGCTGATTGTCACCGCCGCTATTACCTTGTCCATGGGACAAGGCATCCGGTTGTTGGTGGACCAGGGCTTCATGACGCGCTCTACGCACCTGCTCAACCAGTCCATCGGCCTGTTCATGGCGCTGGTGGTCGGGCTGGCCATCGGCACCTTTTCCCGCTTCTACTTGGTGTCCTGGATCGGCGAGCGGGTGGTGGCCGATATCCGGCGGCAGGTTTTCAACCATCTGGTGTACTTGCACCCGGGGTTCTACGAAAACAACCGCAGTTCTGAAATCCAGTCGCGCCTGACCGCCGACACGACGTTGCTGCAGTCCGTGATCGGTTCATCGTTGTCGTTGTTCCTGCGCAACGCCTTGATGGTGGTGGGCGGCATCGTGCTGCTGTTCGTCACCAATCCCAAGCTCACCAGCATCGTGGTCATCGCCTTGCCGCTGGTGTTGGCACCGATCCTGATCTTTGGTCGGCGGGTGCGCAGCTTGTCGCGCCAGAGCCAGGACCGGATTGCCGACGTGGGCAGCTACGTCTCCGAAACCCTCGGCCAGATCAAGACCGTGCAGGCCTACAACCATCAGGTCCAGGACGAGCGTCGTTTTGCCGTCACCGTCGAGCAGGCCTTCGACACCGCCCGCAAGCGCATCGCCCAGCGGGCCTGGCTGATTACCCTGGTGATCGTGCTGGTGCTGGGCGCTGTGGGCGTGATGCTGTGGGTCGGTGGCATGGATGTGATCGCCGGGCGCATCTCCGGCGGCGAGCTGGCGGCCTTCGTGTTCTACAGCCTGATCGTCGGCAGCGCCTTCGGTACCCTGAGCGAAGTCATCGGCGAACTGCAACGGGCCGCCGGCGCTGCCGAGCGGATTGCCGAATTGCTGCGTTCGCCGAACATTATCCAGCCACCGGCCGCGGGCCTGGTGACCTTGCCTGCGCGAGTGCGTGGGGACTTGCGCCTGGAAGGCGTGCGTTTTTCCTACCCGTCACGACCGGATAGCTTCGCGGTCGACGGCCTGGACTTGACGGTCAAGGCGGGCGAAACCCTCGCGCTGGTCGGGCCGTCCGGTGCGGGCAAATCGACGGTGTACGATTTGCTGCTGCGCTTCTATGACCCGGCACAGGGGCAGATTCTCATCGACGACGTGCCGCTGACCCAGCTCGATCCCTTGGACTTGCGCCGGCACTTCGCCCTGGTTTCGCAGAACCCGGCGTTGTTTTTCGGGACGGTCGAGGAAAACATCCGCTACGGCAATCCCGATGCAACCTTCGAACAGGTGCGCGAAGCCGCGCGGATCGCCCACGCCCACGACTTCATCGAAAAAATGCCCGGCGGTTACCAGACCCACCTGGGTGATGGCGGCCTGGGCTTGTCCGGCGGTCAGCGCCAGCGGCTGGCCATTGCCCGGGCGCTGCTGGTGGACGCACCCATCCTGCTGCTGGACGAGGCTACCAGCGCCCTTGACGCACAAAGCGAACACCTGATCCAGCAAGCCTTGCCCAGCCTGATGAAAAACCGCACCACCCTGGTCATCGCCCATCGCCTGGCCACGGTGAAAAACGCCGACCGGATCGCGGTGATGGACCAGGGCAAGGTGGTGGCCGTGGGCACTCATCAGGAGCTGGTCGTCAGCAACGCGTTGTATGCACGGTTGGCGGCGTTGCAGTTCAATGTCGGTTTGGCGTCTGCAACCGACTGAAGACCTGTGGGAGCAAAGCTTGCTCGCGAGGCAGGCGACATGGTTCAACTGAAAGACTGTGCCATCGTTCATCGCGAGCAAGCTTTGCTCCCACAAGGTCCAGCACCCGACCCAGCATGTGACTCAATAGCCGACCAAAAAAATGCCCCTATCATTCACTCGATAGGGGCATTTTTTGTCTTTCAGGAACAGATGGCCGCTAACCCTCACTGATCATCAAAGTACCGCTCATGCCAGTCCACCAGCGGTTGCGGCGAGTTGAGTTTCTGGCCGTAGATCACCGAGTAGGACAACACGTTCTGCACGTATTGGCGGGTCTCGTCGAAGGGGATGCTTTCGACCCAGACGTCGAAGCTAAGGTGGTCGGCACCCCGCAGCCATTGGCGTACGCGGCCGGGGCCGGCGTTGTAGGCGGCCGAGGCCAGGACGCGGTTGCCGTTGAATTGGCTGTGGACCTGGCTCAGGTAGGCGGCGCCCAGCTGGATGTTCTTGTCCGGGTCCAGCACCTGCTTCGGCGAGGCCAGGGGAATGCTGAACTTGCGCGCGGTTTCCTTGGCCGTGCCGGGCATCAGTTGCATCAGGCCGGCGGCGCCGACGCCGGAACGGGCGTCGTCCATGAAGGCGCTTTCCTGGCGGGTAATGGCGAACGCCCAACTTGGATGCAAGCCGCGAATCCTGGCTTCGCGCACCAGGGTGTCGCGATGGGCCATCGGGAAGCGGATATCCAGGTCATCCCAGTACTTGGCCTGGCTGATGGTACGGATGGCCGGGAAGTACCATTTCAGGTCGTAGGCCAGCTTGGCCTGGGCGACCATTTCGTCGCGATTGAAATGACGGCTCACGTGATACCACTCGCGACGGCCATCGACGATTTCCCCACGGGCATGGAACTCAAGCGCCCGTCGCACGCCCGGCGTGTTGCGGACCTTGTTGATCAACGCCTGGCTCATCACCAGCGGCTTGTTGGCGAGCGAATACGGTGATTGGGCGCGGTCGGCGGCCAGGAAACCATAGAAATCCCGCTCGCGGGCCAGGTGCTTGTAAAGCGTCAGCGCTTCGGGGTTTTGCGGTTGCGCCAGCTCCAGGGTGCGGGCCTGCCAGTACCGCCAGCGGTTGGTGCTGGCCAGCGACTCGGGCAGGCGACGGGTCAGTTGGTAGGCATCGTCCCAGCGGGCCAGGCGCAACAGCAGACGCAGGCGCCATTCGGAGACGGTGTCGTCGCGCAGTTCCGGGTCGTACTTTGTCATCACGTCCAAGGCGCGGCTGTCGAAGCGCTTGGCCAGGGCCAGGCCGATTTCCCGGGCAATCGCGACTTTTTCATCCCGGGAAAAATGCATGGTGCTGGCGTAGCCGTCCAGCAGCGTCATGGCTTGTTCCGGATCCTGGCGAGCCAGGCGGCGCAGGCCGAGGCTGACGATGTCGGACATGGGCTCATCGGCCGGGGTGAAGCGTGAGGGCTGGTTGAGCAGTTCGGGTTTCTGCGCCACGTCCACCAGCAATTTGCCGCGGGGGGCGAGGGAGGTCAGGCCGCTGACCAGACTGTTGGCCAGGGGATAGTTCTTTGCCTGGGCGGCCAGCTTGGCTCGTTCCCAGCGCTTCTGCTCGGTCAGTTGGCCCTGGCTGGCCCAAAGGCCGAACAGTGCGTCGCAGGCCTGTGGCTGGGATTTGCCGGTGAGCCACAACTTATCAGTGTTGGCGTAGCCTTCGGCCTTCAGGCCATGGTTGAGCTGGTACTGGGCGTTGAGGCAGTCCAGCTCGGTGAAATTGAGCTTGGGGTCGTAATACTTGACGAAGGTGTCCCAGTCGCCGCGCTCGGTCAGCCACCGCAGCCAGCGCAGCTTCATCCAGTTGGCTTGGGGCAGGTCACCGTGCTCGGCGAGGAACTGTTCGATTTCGGCGTTGCTGGCGCTCTTCAGGCGAGCGGTCAGTTCGTCGTAGGCCAGGTACGGCTCCAGCGGATAATCGCGCAGGGCCTGGCTGTAGCGCAAATAGGGGCCTGAATCGCCCTTGGCCAAGGCGCGCTTGGCCTCGTCGTAGTACTGGCGCTGAGTGGAGATATCCACCGCCTGAGCAGACTGAACGGCAGTGGCGCATACAAAAAGACAAGACAAGACACTGAAAAGGCGACTGCTCATGATACGTCCGGGCAGAAAAAAACATGACAAGCCCAAGGCAAAACCCAGGGTAACTGTCTGTAGCTTAGCCTTTTGCCAGCAGCCGGCGAAAGCTTTGCAGGGCCGTCGGTGCAAGTTCGCAACATTTGTCATGCAGAGTGCTACGGCGACGAAATTGACGGCCTCCTGATGCCGCATCTCAGGTAGAATGCGCGCCCGGTTTTTGGAGAAGCTCATGACCCTGCTCAAATTCAGCGATGTGTCCCTTGCATTCGGCGCGATGCCGTTGTTGGACAAGGTGTCCTGGCAGATCGCCCGTGGTGAGCGGGTGTGCATCATCGGCCGCAACGGCACTGGCAAATCCAGCATGATGAAGCTGGTCAAGGGCGACCAGAAGCCGGACGACGGCTCGGTCTGGCGTGCACCCGGCCTGAAGATCGGTGAATTGCCCCAGGAACTGCCGGCAGCCGACGAGCGGACCGTGTTCGACGTGGTCGCCGAAGGCCTGGACGGGGTTGGCGCGCTGCTGGCCGAATATCACCACCTGAGCCAGAACATCGTCACCGATGCCGACCTGGACAAGCTGATGCATGTCCAGCACGACCTCGAAGCCCGCGATGGCTGGCGCTTGCAGCAGTTGGTCGACAGTACCCTGAGCCGCCTGCAACTGCCGGCCGACAAGACCCTCGCCGAGTTGTCCGGTGGCTGGCGTCGTCGCGTCCTGCTGGCCCAGGCCCTGGTGTCCGAGCCGGACCTGCTGCTGCTCGACGAACCGACCAACCACCTGGACATCGGCGCCATCGCCTGGCTCGAAGAGGCCCTGAAAGATTTCCAGGGCGCGGTACTGTTCATCACCCACGACCGTTCCTTCCTGCAAAACCTGGCGACGCGCATCCTCGAACTGGATCGTGGCGGCCTGATCGACTGGAACGGCGACTACGCCAGCTTCCTGGTGCACAAGGAAGCCGTGCTGGCGGCGGAAGAAACCGCCAACGCCCTGTTCGACAAGCGCCTGGCCCAGGAAGAAGTCTGGATTCGCCAGGGCATCAAGGCACGGCGTACCCGTAACGAAGGTCGCGTACGCGCCCTCAAGGCCCTGCGCGTGGAGCGCAGCGAACGGCGCGAGCGCACCGGCAAGGCCAATATCCAGCTGGACACGGCGGAAAAATCCGGCAAGCAGGTCATGGTGCTGGAGAACGTCAGCTTCGCCCATCCAGACGGTCCGTTGCTGGTCAAGAATTTCTCCATGGTCCTGCAGCGCGGTGACCGTATCGGCCTGCTCGGCGCCAACGGCACCGGCAAGACCACCCTGCTCAAGCTGATGCTCGGTGGCCTGGTGCCAACCAGCGGCACGGTGGAAGAGGGCACGAAGATCGATGTCGCCTACTTTGACCAGTTGCGCCATCAATTGGACCTGGAAAAGACCGTGATCGATAACGTGGCCGAGGGTCGCGATTTCATCGATATCGACGGCCAGAGCCGCCACGTGCTGAGTTACCTGGGTGACTTCCTTTTCAGCCCCCAGCGTGCCCGCACGCCGGTCAAGGCGCTGTCCGGTGGTGAGCGCGCCCGTCTGTTGCTGGCCAAGCTGTTCAGCAAGCCGGCCAACCTGCTGGTGCTCGACGAGCCAACCAACGACCTCGATGTGGAAACCCTCGAGCTGCTGGAAGAAGTGCTGCTGACGTTCAGCGGAACGGTGTTGATGGTCAGCCACGACCGGGCATTCCTCGACAACGTGGTCACCAGCACCCTGGTGTTCGAAGGCGAAGGCCTGGTTCGCGAATACGTCGGTGGTTATCAGGACTGGCTGCGCCAGGGCGGCTCGCCGCGCCTTCTGGGCGTGACCGAGAGCAAATCCGGCAAGGCTGACCTGAACTCGGCGGTGGTCAAGGCCGAGCCCGCCCCGGTTGCCGCTGCTGCGGCCCCTGCACCGACGAAGAAAAAGCTCAGCTACAAGCTACAGCGAGAGCTGGAAGCGCTGCCGGGCGAGATCGATGCGAAGGAAGCACAGATCGCTGCCGTGGAAGCTGAAATGGCCGACGCCGGTTTTTACCAGCGACCAGCGGTCGAAACCGCCAAGGTCATCGCGCACCTGGAACAGCTGCAAGCCGAGCTGGATGCACTGGTGGAGCGTTGGGCTGAGCTGGATGCCTGATCCCGCAAGGGGGGGGCAAGGCTGTTCCTGCCGTGAGTCACGGTGGCGAGGGAGCTTGCTCCCGCTGGGCTGCGAAGCGGCCCCCTTTTTGTGAGTGCTTCGCAC
>NZ_JBMDJD010000031.1:0-59763 GCF_057809015.1 Pseudomonas sp. FG6 | reverse complement strand
TCCACCGCTATCGCGAGCAAGCTCGCTCCCACAGGTTTCGAGGTGGACACAGCCTTTATGGATACCACCCAATCCAATGTGGGAGTTGTGCAGGGCTTGGGTCAGCTCAATTCCAACCAGATCGGCGCATGGTCCGACGGTTTTTCCATGCCGCGCAGTTCATAGTCCACGCCGGCATCCTTGACCCGGGGCAGCAGGCCGTGGGAGGTGAGGATCAGGTCGATGCGCAGGCCGCGCTTGGGTTCGTCCTCGAAGCCGCGGCTGCGGTAGTCGAACCAGCTGAAGCGGTCGGTGACGTCCGGGTTCAGGTGCCGGAAGCTGTCCACCAGGCCCCAGTTCTTCAGGCGTTCCATCCACTCGCGTTCTTCCGGCAGGAAGCTGCATTTACCGGTTTTCAGCCAGCGTTTCATGTTGTCCGGGCCGATGCCGATGTCGCAGTCTTGCGGGGAGATGTTCACGTCGCCCATCACCACCACCGGCTGGTCGTTGCGAAAGCGGGTTTCCAGCAGTTGCTGCAAGTCGCTGTAGAAACGTTCCTTGGCCGGAAACTTGATCGGGTGGTCGCGGCTTTCGCCTTGTGGGAAGTAGCCGTTCATGATGGTCACCGGCACGCCGTTCGCGTCGGCGAAGGTGCCCCAGATGAAGCGGCGCTGGGCGTCTTCATCGTCGGTTTCAAAACCTTTGTACACGCTCAAAGGCGCCTGGCGCGAGAGCAGGGCGACGCCGTAGTGGCCTTTTTGCCCGTGGTAGTGCACGTGGTAGCCCAGGGCTTGCACTTCGGCCAGGGGGAACTGTTCGTCGTGAACCTTGGTTTCCTGCAACCCGATCACGTCCGGCTGATGCTTCTCGATCAGTGCCGCCAACTGATGGGGACGGGCGCGCAGGCCGTTGATGTTGAAGGAGACGATCTTCATGGTCGGCTGTCCTGGCAAAACTGCGATGCTAGCTGACATGTGGGAAGGGAGCCAGCGTGGCAGTAGGACAAATGCGCTGCTAATGTCCTTGGCATGTAGGAACGGTCACGACCCATTGGGTTCGTACTCAATAAGAGCAGGGCCACACCGAGCCCGCCCAGGAGAGCCATGCCATGCCTGAAAGCACCATCGCCGATATCCACATGCTCGACAGCGGTTATTCCCGTGAGGCTCGGTCCTTGTTGTACCAGGCCTACCGGCATGAGCCGACGTTCAGTTACCTGTTCGAGTCCGAGCGCCCGGGGTATGAGCAGCGGGTACGGGCCACGGTGCGCGAGCTGGTCAAGCAGCATTTCCTCCAGGAACTGCCGGCCATTGGCCTGCTGGTCAACGACCGCCTGGTCGGTATCGCCCTGATCGCCCCGCCGCAGCGACGCCTGGGGATCACCGAAAGCTGGGCCTGGCGCCTGCGGATGGTGCTCAGTACAGGGTTTCGCTGCACCCGGCGCTACCTCGATTATCAAGCGGCGGTGCTGGGGTGCCTGCCCTGCGATGCGGTCCACGTGTTGCCGTTGCTGGGCATTCATCCGCAGTTCCAGGGGCAGCATTTTGGCGAGCAGTTGCTGGGCGCGGTGCACAACTGGTGCGCGGTGGACGAAAGCTCCCAAGGTGTGGTGCTGGACACCGGCAACCCACGTTACCTGGCGTTCTATAAACGTCAGGGCTACGAGGAAATCGGTGAGATAGCGGTAGGACCGATCCGTGAGCACGTGTTCTTCCACGCCAACCCGCAGGTGCTGCAGAGCGCGACGGCATAGTCCCTGTATAGCCCGGCGGCATAGTCCGGCGAACTTTTGGGAAATGTCCGGCTCTATCAGGCATTAAAGCCCGTGATAGCATCCGCGCCATGAACTTTCCAGGACGAATGACCAGCGGCGCGCTCTTGCTGGCCCTCAGCGGCGCGGCGCTGGCACAAAGTGAGTTGGACGTGCGGATCAAGCCCTCCAACAACGAACTCAAGGCCAACGTGGAAGGTTATGTCGGTGGCCTGGGGGATCGCGACGAGGCGGCGTTGCTGCGTTTCAGCCGCGGTGCCGAGGAGCAGGCGCGCAAAGCCGCCCAGGCGTTGGGCTACTACCAACCGCAGATCGACAGCGTGGTCGAGGCCGGCAAGGTCCCGCGCCTGGTGTTGACCATCGAGCCCGGCGAGCCCGTGCACCTGCGCAACGTGGTCATTCGTGTCGACGGCCCGGCGGCATCGCTCAAGGCTTTTCGTCTGCCCCGCGACGCTGCGCTCAAGTCCGGCGCGGTGCTCAACCATGGACACTATGAAGACGCCAAGCGGCTGATCCAGAACCAGGCCTCGCGCTACGGGTTTTTCAGCGGGCGGTTCGTCAGCCAGACACTGCGAGTGGATCCCCAGGCGGGTGTCGCCGACATCGAGTTGATCTACGACAGCGGCCCGCGTTATGCCCTGGGCCCGGTGAGTTTCGAGGGCGACACGCCGTTCGACGAGGACCTGCTGCAACGCATGGTGCCGTTCAAGGCCGGTACCGCGTATGACTCTGAACTCATCGCCGAACTCAACCAGGCCTTGCAATCGAGCGGTTACTTCGAGGGCGTGCGGGTGGATGCCGCGCCCACGGCGGCCGTCGACAATGTCGTCCCGGTGGCGGTCAAGGTCGATACCCGTAAGCCGCGCACCATGGGGCTGGGCCTGGGGTTTTCCACCGACGTCGGCCCACGGGCCAAAGCCAATTGGACGCGCCACTGGGTCAACCCGCAAGGCCACAGTTATGGTTGGGAAGCGGAAGTGTCCGCGCCCCGGCAGAACGTCGGCCTGTGGTACGACGTGCCGCTGGACCCACCGCTGACCGACAAGCTGCGCTACGCCGGCGGTTATCAGAACGAAGAGCTGGCCGGCACCGACACCCTCAGCAAACTGCTGACCCTGGGCCCCGAATGGCACAGCAAGCTGCCCAGTGGCTGGCAACGGGTGGTGTCGCTCAAATGGCAGCGCGAGGAATACCGACTTGGTGGCGACTCGGGCCTGAGTACGCTGCTGATGCCGGGTGTCAGCTATTCCTACCTGCGCAGCGACAACCGCATCGATCCCCACAACGGCTACCGCCTGCAGTTCGACACCAAGGTCGCCAAGGAAGGGTTGGGTTCGGACAACAACCTTCTCTATGGCACGGCCATGGTCAAGGGCCTGACCACCGTGTTCGACAAGCACCGTCTGCTGGCCCGTGCCCAGGTCGGCGGCAGCGCCACCAACGGCTATAAATCGGTCCCGCCGTCGCTGCGTTTTTTTGCCGGCGGCGACCAGAGCGTGCGGGGCTACGATTACCAGAGCCTGTCGCCAGAGAACGCCGAGGGCGACCGCATCGGTGGGCGCTACATGGTGGCCGGCAGCCTCGAATATCAATACTCGATTGCCGAGAAATGGCGGGTGGCGACCTTTATCGATCAGGGCAATTCCTTTAACAGCCTCGAACTGCCGAGCCTCAAGACCGGCGTTGGCATCGGCGTGCGCTGGGTGTCGCCAGTGGGCCCGATCCGCCTCGACCTGGCCCATGCCATGGACGACGAAGGCGGCATTCGACTGCACTTTTCCATGGGGCCTGAGCTGTGACGCGGGGTATGAAGATAGCGTTGCTGGCCCTCACCGGGGTGCTGGCGACGCTGGTGCTGGTCTTGGGCATTGTGCTGGGCACGGCCTTCGGCAGCCGCTGGGCCCTGGGCCTGGTACCGGGGCTGAGCCTGGAGAATTTCCAGGGGCGGCTGGGCGGGCAGTGGAGCGCCGACCAGCTGCTGTGGCAGCAGGGCGAGCATCGGGTGGCAGTGGACCGGCCGATATTCGCCTGGTCGCCGCTGTGCCTGGCGCGCATGACCCTGTGCATCGAACAGCTCAAGGCCGACCAGGTCTCCATAACGTTACCGGCCTCTGCCGATGAGCCGAGCCGTGGTCCGGTCACCTTGCCGGACCTCGACCTGCCGCTCGCGGTCGAGCTGGGGGATGTGCAAATCGGCAGCCTGTCGTTCAACGGCAGCGAACAACTCAAGGGCCTGCAGCTGGCGGCGCACTGGACCGCCGAGGGCTTGCGGATCGACTCGGTGCAACTGCAACGCGATGAACTGAGCCTGAACCTGTCCGGCCTGCTGAAACCCAGCGGCGACTGGCCGTTGACTGCCGAAGGCCGCTTGACCTTGCCGGCACCGGGCGCGACCCCTTGGGCGCTGGAGCTGAAAGTCGCCGGCGATCTGCTCAAGACCCTCACCCTCAGCGCCGACAGCAGCGGTTACCTGCAAGGGCGGCTGAGCGGTGAACTGCAACCGTTGGCGGACAACCTGCCGGCCAAGGTGCGCATCACCGCCGACGGCTTCAAGGCCGCTGCCGAGCTGCCGGACACGCTGTTACTCAACCAGGTGGAACTGACCGGCGAAGGCGATCTGAAAAACGGCTATCAACTGCTGGGCAAGGCCACGTTGCCCGCCGAGAAGGGGCCGGTGGCCTTGAGCCTGCAAGGCCGCGTGAACGCCAACGGCGCCCAGGTCGCCGCGTTCGACCTGGACGCTGGCGAGTCGCAAAGCCTGAAGCTCAGCGGCCAACTGGACTGGCGCGAAGGCCTGGACGCCGAGGCGACAGTCGCCTGGCTGGATTTCCCCTGGCATCGCCTCTATCCGTTGATCGACGAACCACAGGTGACGCTGCGCCGCTTCGACGGCGAAATCTCGTACACAAACGGCCAGTACCTTGGCAACTTCCAGGCCGCGCTGGACGGACCCGCCGGGGCTTTTAGCCTGGGCAGCCCGTTCAGCGGCAACCTTGAGCAAATCCATTTGCCCGAACTCAAGCTCGCGGCGGGACAAGGCAAGGCCGAAGGGCATTTGGATCTGCAATTTGCCGATGGCATTGCCTGGGACACGGCGCTGGAGCTGTCGGCGATCAACCCGGCGTACTGGCTCGCCGAATTGCCCGGCAACCTGGCTGGGCCGTTGCGCAGCCAAGGTACGCTGAAAGACGCCAGCCTCGCCCTCGACGCCAACCTGGACCTCAAGGGCAAATTGCGCGGCCAGCCCGCGTTGCTCCAGGCCAAGGCCACGGGCACTGGCGAGCGCTGGAACCTCAACGCGCTGGACATTCGCCTCGGCGATAACCGCATCAACGGCAGCGCCAGCCTGCAAGAGAAACTCACCGGGCAGATCGACATCAAGCTCGCGCGTCTGGCCCAGCTCTGGCCGCAACTGCGCGGCCAGGTCACCGGCCGTGTCGACGTGGCCGGCACGCCCAAGGCGCCCCAAGGCAAACTCGCGCTACAAGGCGCGCAACTGGCGTTCCAGGCCAACCGCCTGCAAAGCCTGAACCTGGACGCGACCCTGGACAGCGCGCAACGGGGGAAAGTCGACCTCAAGGCCAGCGATATCCGCGCGGGCGAAACCTCGCTGGGCGTTCTGACGGTCAGCGGGCAGGGCGACATCAAACAGCAGAAACTCAACCTGGACCTGCAAGGGCCGCAGCTCGACACGACCCTGGCCCTCGATGGCGCGCTCGATCAAGGCAACTGGCGCGGGCGCCTGGCCAGCGGCGACGTGCAGGTCGGCGGGCAGGATTGGCGCCTGCAAGGCCCGGCGAAACTGGAGCGCCTGGCCAATGGCGCGCTCAACGTGGGCGCCCATTGCTGGCGTTCCGGCGAGGCCAGCCTGTGTGGCGAAGACCAGCGCCTGATGCCCGAGCCGAAGCTGCGCTACCACCTCAAGCAGTTCCCCATCGAAAGCCTGGCCCAGTGGATGCCCAAGGATTTTGCCTGGCAAGGCCGGCTCAACGCCGACCTGCAACTGGACCTGCCGGCCAGTGGTCCGAACGGCCGGATCCTGGTGGACGCCAGCGGCGGTACGCTACGGCTTCGGGATAAGGCGCGAGATAAAGATCATTGGCTGGATTTCCCGTACCAGACCCTGACCCTCAACAGCCGCCTGACCCCCAAACGCATCGACACCGAGCTGAGTTTCGTCGGCGCCAAGCTGGGTGAGCTGATGCTTCAGGCGCAGATCAACCCGCTGCCGGCAAGCAAGCCGCTGAGCGGCTCGTTCCGCCTGACCGGCCTGGACCTGTCGGTGGCGCGGCCGTTCGTGCCGATGGTGCAGACCCTCACCGGGCACCTGGACGGCAGCGGCACGTTGTCGGGTGGGCTGCTGGCGCCACGGGTCAACGGCAACCTGGTGCTCAGTGACGGCGAGGTGTCCGGGCCGGAGCTGCCCGTCAGCCTTGAAGACCTGCAGGTACGGGCGATGATCGCGGGCGAAACCCTGCGCCTGGATGGCGACTGGAAAAGTGGCAAGAGCGGCCAGGGTCGCCTCAGCGGCGACATCGGCTGGGGCGATGCGCTGTCCATGAACCTGGCGCTCAAGGGCACGCAGTTGCCAGTCACTGTCGAGCCTTATGCGGTGCTCGACGTGGCGCCGGACCTCACCATCACGATGCACGGCGAGCGGCTTGCCATCGCCGGCAAGGTCCTGGTGCCCAAGGGCGAGATCACCGTCCGCGAACTGCCGCCGTCCACCGTCAAGGTCTCGGGCGACACGGTGATCGTCGGCCACCAGACCGAGGAGGGCAAGGCGCCGATGGCCATGGCCATGGATGTCGATGTCATCGTCGGCCAGGACAAACTGGCGTTTTCCGGCTTTGGTCTGACCGCGAATGTGCAAGGCCAGGTGCACATTGGCGACAACATGGACACCCGCGGCGAGCTCTGGCTCAACGACGGCCGCTACCGGGCCTATGGGCAACGGCTGACGGTGCGGCGGGCGCGGCTGCTGTTCGCCGGGCCCATAGACCAGCCTTACCTGGACATCGAGGCGATTCGCCAGACCGACGACATCATCGCCGGCATCCGCTTGAGCGGCAGCGCCGAACAGCCGACCACGCAGATCTTCTCGGAGCCGGCCATGAGCCAGGAACAGGCGTTGTCCTACCTGGTGCTGGGCCGACCGTTGAGCACCACCGGCGAGGACAACAACATGCTCGCCCAGGCGGCGCTGGGGTTGGGCTTGATGGGCAGTTCGGGGGTGACCACCAGCCTGGCCAATAACCTGGGGATCGAGGATTTCCAACTCGACACCCAGGGCAGCGGCAATGCCACCAGTGTCGTCGCCAGCGGCAACCTCTCGGAAAAACTCAGCCTGCGCTACGGCGTGGGCGTGTTCGAACCGGCCAACACCATCGCCCTGCGCTACAAGCTCAGCAAGAAGGTCTACCTCGAAGCCGCCAGCGGCATCGCCAGTTCGCTGGATATCTTCTACAAGCGCGATTTCTAAAAGCCACTCATTCCAGTGTGGGAGCCGGCTTGCTCCTACAGGTTTTTGCGTTCGTCTGATGGTTTGGTAGTCAGCTAACTATTTGTTTGACATTGGCTGCCTAAGCAGTAATATCTCGACATACATTCCCTGCCTAGGCAGTAATCGGTGTCCAGATGAAGCATTTCACCCCAGACGACTTTCACAATTGCCAGCTCGGCATGCTGCTCGGACGCGCGGCGGTGCTCAAGGATCGGATCATCGACACCCACATGGAGCCCGTCGGCATCACCGCCGCGCAGTTCAAGGTGTTGATCATCATGGCCCAGCACGGCATCGAGACGCCTGCCGAGCTGTGTCGCTACCTGTCCCTGGACAGCGGCTCGATGACGCGGATGCTCGATCGCCTGGAGCAGAAGGGTTTCCTGATCCGCCAGCGTTCGGCCGAGGACCGCCGCCAAGTGCGCCTGCTGCTGACCGACGCCGGCCAGGCGCTGGCCGACCGCCTGCCGTTCATTGGCGCCGATGCGATGAACCAACTGGCCGGCGCCATCAGTCACGAGGAACTGCGAACCCTCGAACAGATTCTCAAGAAAATACTGCTCGCCGCCGGTGACCCCATCACCGTGTTGCGCTTGGGGGAGAAATGAAGCGTACAACCTTGCGTGCCCGATTCAGCCTGGTGTTGCTCGCGATGAGCCTGGCCGGGTGCGCCAGCTACAGTGGCCTGAAGACGGAAGGCGTGAGCCTTGAGGCGCAGAGTCTCAAGGCCGGGCAGTCCTTGAACGGCGTCACGCTGTCGCAGGCTTCGTGGCCGAAAAGCGATTGGTGGACCAGCCTCGGCGATCCGCAACTCGATGGCTTGATCCGTGAAGCCCTGCGCGACAGCCCGGACATGCAGATCGCCAGCGCCCGGGTGCATCAGGCCAGTGCCGCGGCCTATGCCGCCAACGCCGCGCGCATGCCGACCCTGGATGCCAACGGCAGTGTCAGCCGCTCGCGCCTGGCCCGTGACCAGGACCCGCAAGGGCAGGGCGGGGCGTACAGCACCCTGCGTTCGCTGAGCGTGGACTTCAACTACAACTTCGACCTCTGGGGCGGCCAGCGTGCCGCCTGGGAAGCCGCCCTGGGCCAGGCCCGCGCTGCCGAGATCGACCGCCAGGCCGCACAACTGACCCTCGCCGCCGACGTGGCCCGGGCCTACAGCGACCTGGGCCAGGCCCACATCATTCATGACCTGGCCGCCGAAGACCTCAAGCGCACCCGGCAAATGCTCGACTTGAGCAAACGCCGCCTCAGCGCCGGGATCGACAGCGAGTACCAGTACCAGCAGACCGAAAGCCTGGAAGCCAGCGCCGACGCGACCCGGATCGACGCCGAGAAACGCCTGCAAAGCGCCAAGATCGCCCTGGCGGTGCTGCTGGGCAAAGGCCCGGACCGTGGCAGCGAAATCGCCCGGCCCAACGTGCTGCAAGCCAGCGCGGTGGCCTTGCCGTCGAACCTGCCGGCCGAACTGTTGGGCCGCCGTCCGGACCTGGTTGCGGCGCGCTGGCGCGTCGAGGCCGCCGGCAAGAACATCGAGGCCGGCAAGACGAACTTCTACCCCAACCTCAACCTGAGCGCGGCGGCGGGTGTGCAGTCGTTGCTGGGCGATGCGATGTTCGGTTCGGCGAGCCGCTTCTTCAACGTGGCGCCGACCGTGTCGCTGCCGATCTTCGACGGCGGTCGCCTGCGGGCCGACCTGGATGCCCGGGACGCCGATTACGACCTGGCGGTGGCGCAATACAACAAGAGCCTGGTCAAGGCCCTTGGCGATGTCAGCGACACCATCAACCAGTTGCGCGATATCGCCCGGCAGATCGGCGCGCAGCAACACGCCACCGATATTGCGCAGAACTCCTACGACACCGTGCTCCAGCGCTATGGATCCGGTATCGGTAATTACCTGGACGTGCTGAGCATCGAGCAGCAATTGCTCCAGACCAAGCGGCAACTGGCGAACCTGAATGCCGAGCAGATCGACTTGTCGATCCAGCTGATGCAGGCCCTGGGCGGCGGTTTCGAGCCCCAGGCGCTGGCCTCGGCCACGCCGGCTTCCACCACGCCGAATAACTGATTCGAGGTACTTGTCATGGCCACTGCCGAAACTGCTCCATCCACCCATGCCCAGGCCGACAGCAACCCGCACAAACGCAAGGTCATGCTGTTGGGGCTGGCGTTGATCGTCGTCCTCGGCGGGCTGGGCGTCTGGGCCTGGCACGAACTGTATGGGCGCTGGAACGAAAGCACCGACGATGCCTATGTGAACGGCAACGTGGTGGAAATCACTCCGCAAGTCACCGGCACGGTGGTGAGCATCGGTGCCGACGACGGTGACCTGGTGCGCGAAGGCCAGGTGCTGGTCCAGTTCGATCCGAACGATGCCGAAGTCGGGCTGCAAAGCGCCCAGGCCAACCTGGCCCGCACCGTGCGCCAGGTGCGTGGCTTGTACAGCAATGTCGACGGCATGCGCGCGCAGGTCAACGCGCAAGAGGCCGAAGTGCAGAAGGCCCAGGAAAACTACAACCGACGCAGGAGCCTGGCAGCTGGCGGGGCGATTTCCCAGGAAGAACTGTCCCACGCCCGGGACGACCTGACCTCGGCGCAAAATGCCCTGGCCAACGCCCGGCAACAGCTCAAGACCACCAGCGCCCTGGTGGATGACACGGTGGTGTCGTCCCACCCCGACGTGCAGTCTGCCGCCGCGCAATTGCGCCAGGCCTACCTGGCCAATGCCCGCAGCACCTTGATCGCGCCGGTCACCGGTTATGTCGCCAAACGCACCGTGCAGTTGGGACAACGGGTGCAACCGGGTACGGCGCTGATGGCGGTGATCCCGCTGGACCAGTTGTGGATCGATGCCAACTTCAAGGAAACCCAGCTGCGTGACATGCGCATCGGCCAACCGGTGGACATCGAGACCGACCTCTATGGCAGCGACGTGAAATTCAGCGGTACCGTCGACAGCCTCGGGGCCGGGACGGGCAGTGCGTTTGCCCTGCTGCCGGCGCAGAACGCCACCGGTAACTGGATCAAGATCGTCCAGCGGGTGCCGGTGCGCATTCACGTCAATGCCCAGCAGTTGGTGGAACATCCGTTGCGGGTTGGCCTGTCGACCCAGGTCAACGTCAACCTGCGCGACCAGAGCGGCCCGGTACTGGCCCAACAGCCACCGCAGAACGCCACGTTCAGCACCCAGGTCTATGACCGGCAACTGGCCGACGCCGACGCGATGATCACCCGGTTGATCCACGAAAACAGCGCGGCGGCGAGCAAGACGGCGCAGCGCTGATCGTAATGGGAGGGCAGTCTCTGAAGCCTGTGGGAGCAAGGCTTGCCCGCGATGGCGGTGCTGCGGTCCTTCACAAATTGAGTCGCCTGTGTCGCGAGCAAGCTTTGCTCCCACAAAAGCCCGCTCCCACAGTTTTTTGTCTTGGTCAATGAACCTGCGGCGCAAGGCCTGCGACTGACCTCCTTCGCTTCATAGGATTCTCGCCATGAGCAATAACGCATCCTTCTCGCCGCCCAGTCTGGTGCTCAGCACCATCGGGTTGTCGCTGGCGACGTTCATGCAAGTGCTCGACACCACCATTGCCAACGTCGCCTTGCCAACCATTTCCGGCAACCTGGGCGTCAGCTCGGAGCAGGGCACCTGGGTCATCACCTCGTTTGCGGTGAGCAATGCCATCGCATTGCCGCTCACCGGCTGGTTGAGCCGGCGGTTCGGTGAGGTGAAGCTATTCTTGTGGGCGACGATGCTGTTCGTGCTCGCGTCGTTCCTGTGCGGCATTTCCACCTCGATGCCGGAGCTGATCGGCTTTCGCGTGCTCCAGGGGCTGGTGGCCGGGCCGTTGTACCCGATGACCCAGACGTTGCTGATTGCCGTGTACCCGCCGGCCAGGCGCGGCATGGCTTTGGCGTTGCTGGCGATGGTCACGGTGGTGGCGCCGATTGCCGGACCGATCCTCGGCGGCTGGATCACCGACAGCTACAGCTGGCCGTGGATCTTCTTCATCAACGTGCCCATCGGGGTCTTCGCGGTGATGGTCGTGCGTCAGCAGCTCAAGGCGCGGCCGGTGGTCACCAGCCGTCAGCCGATGGATTATGTGGGTTTGATCACGCTGATCATCGGCGTGGGCGCGCTCCAGGTCATCCTCGACAAGGGCAACGACCTGGACTGGTTCGAATCGAACTTCATCATCATTGGCGGCCTGGTTTCAGTCATTGCCTTGGCGGTGTTCGTGATCTGGGAAATGACCGATCACCATCCGGTGGTCAATCTGCGCCTGTTCGCCTACCGCAACTTTCGCATCGGCACCATCGTGCTGGTGGGCGGTTATGCCGGGTTCTTCGGCATCAACCTGATCCTGCCGCAGTGGTTGCAGACGCAGATGGGCTATACCGCCACCTGGGCCGGGCTGGCGGTGGCGCCCATCGGGATCCTGCCGGTGGTGATGTCGCCTTTCGTCGGCAAGTACGCCCATCGGATCGACCTGCGCCTGCTGGCGGGGCTGGCCTTCCTGGCCATTGGCCTGAGCTGCTTCATGCGCGCCGGGTTCACCAACGAGGTGGATTTCCAGCACATCGCCCTGGTGCAGTTGTTCATGGGCATTGGCGTGGCGCTGTTCTTCATGCCGACCTTGAGCATCCTGATGTCGGACCTGCCGCCCCACCAGATCGCCGACGGCGCTGGCTTGGCGACCTTCCTGCGGACCCTGGGCGGCAGTTTTGCCGCGTCCCTGACCACCTGGATCTGGATCCGCCGGGCCGACCAGCATCACGCCTACCTGAGCGAGAGCATCAGCACCTTCGAACCCGCCACTCGCGAAGCGCTGAACCAGCTCGGCGGCGCCAGCGCGCCGGCCTATGCCCAGCTCGACCACATCCTCACCAGCCAGGCGTACATGCTCTCCACCGTGGATTACTTCACGCTGCTGGGCTGGGCGTTCATGGGCTTGATCGTGCTGGTTTGGCTGGCGAAACCGCCGTTCGCGGCGAAGGCGGGGCCGGCTGCGAGCGGGCATTGACTTAGAACTGGAATGCAATCCTATGCAGGAGCAAACCTGTGGGAGGATGTGTTTATTCAGTTGTTCGGCAACGCCAACTGCGCATTGCCAAACCCAAACGGCGCCAACGCAAACCCCTGTTCATCGACCTGCAATGCCCAGCCTTGCTTGTCCCAATCCCCCAGCACGATGCGCCGGGCGGCATGGTTGCCCAGTTGCAGCTTGTGGATGGCGGGGCGGTGGGTGTGGCCGTGGATCAGGGTCTGGACGCCGTACTGCTGCATGATCCGCGGGATCTCTTCGGGCGTGACGTCGACGATGTCATTGGCTTTCATGCGGGTTTGCGCGCGGCTTTCGCTGCGCAGTTTGCGCGCCAGTTTCTGGCGGCTGCCCAGCGGCAGGTGACGCAGGATGAACAGCGTGATCGGGTTGCGCAGCCAGCGCCGCAGCTTCATGTAGCCTTCGTCGCGGGTGCAGAGGCTGTCGCCGTGCATCAGCAGCACCGGTTCGCCGTTGAACTGCACGACACTCGGGTCCTTGAGCAGGGTGCAGCCGGCCGCTTTGCAGAAGGCCTGCCCCAGCATGAAGTCGCGATTGCCGTGCATCAGGAAGATGGCCGTGCCGCTGTCGCTCAAGTCGCGCAGGGCCTGGCAGATGGAACGCTGGAAGGGCGTCATGGCGTCGTCGCCGATCCAGGCTTCGAAAAAGTCGCCCAGGATGTACAACGCTTGCGCCGAGCGGGCGCGTGTGGCGAGTAGATCCAGAAACGCCCGGGTGATGTCCGGGCGCTCCTCTTCCAGATGCAAATCTGAAATCAGTAGGATCACTCAACGATCTCGGCTTTCTCGATGATCACGTCTTCCGCTGGCACGTCCTGGTGGCCGGCCTTGGAAGTGGTGGACACGCCTTTGATCTTGTCGACCACGTCGCTGCCTTCGATCACTTCACCGAACACCGCATAACCCCAGCCTTGGGTGGTCTTGGCGCTGTGGTTCAGGAAGCTGTTGTCGGCCACGTTGATGAAGAACTGGGCAGAAGCCGAATGTGGATCCATGGTGCGGGCCATGGCGATGCTGTACTTCTTGTTCGGCAGGCCGTTGTCGGCTTCGTTCTGGATGCTTGGGCGCTTGTCTTTCTTTTCTTTCATGCCTGGCTCGAAACCGCCGCCCTGGATCATGAAGTTGCCGATGACACGGTGGAAAATGGTGTTTTCGTAGTGGCCAGCGTTGACGTATTCAATGAAGTTGGCGACGGTCAGCGGCGCTTTCTCGGCGTTCAGTTGCAGAACGATGTCACCGTGGTTGGTGGTCAGTTTGACTTTGCTCATGGTCGGTACTCTTTAAAGGAATTCGTGGGTTTCGGGGCGTTGATGCCCGCAACCGGTCTGGCTGCAAGCGGCCAGGTTGGGCAGTTTAGCGTGCCACGCCTGAATTTCGAGGCTGTTTTTCATCGGGTCGTCGATAAAATTCAATCGTTTACCCGCCTGGCCTGTCAGGCGCTTGACAGCATCGGCTATGATACGGGTTTTGATTTGTCCGGCCGCATCCGGCCACGCATACGTTCAAGGACCCTATGAGCAAGCCCACTGTCGACCCTACCTCGAATTCCAAGACCGGCCCGGCTGTACCGGTCAATTTCCTGCGGCCGATCATCCAGGCGGACCTGGATTCGGGTAAGCACACCCAGATCGTGACCCGTTTCCCGCCGGAGCCCAACGGCTACCTGCACATCGGTCACGCCAAGTCGATCTGTGTGAACTTCGGCCTGGCCCAGGAGTTCGGTGGCGTCACGCACCTGCGTTTCGACGACACCAACCCGGCCAAGGAAGACCAGGAATACATCGACGCGATCGAAAGCGACGTCAAGTGGCTGGGTTTCCAATGGTCCGGTGAGGTGCGTTACGCCTCGCAGTATTTCGACCAGTTGCACGACTGGGCGGTAGAGCTGATCAAGGCCGGCAAGGCCTATGTCTGCGACCTGACCCCGGAGCAGGCCAAGGAATACCGTGGCAGCCTGACCGAGCCAGGCAAGAACAGCCCGTTCCGCGATCGCAGCGTGGAAGAGAACCTGGACCTGTTCGCGCGCATGCGCGCCGGTGAATTCCCGGACGGCGCACGGGTGCTGCGCGCCAAGATCGACATGGCCTCGCCGAACATGAACCTGCGCGACCCGATCATGTACCGCATCCGTCACGCCCATCACCACCAGACCGGCGACAAATGGTGCATCTACCCCAACTATGACTTCACCCACGGTCAGTCGGACGCCATCGAAGGCATCACCCATTCGATCTGCACCCTGGAGTTCGAAAGCCATCGTCCGCTGTACGAGTGGTTCCTGGAGCACTTGCCGGTGCCGGCCAACCCGCGCCAGTACGAATTCAGCCGCCTGAACCTGAACTACACCATCACCAGCAAGCGCAAGCTCAAGCAACTGGTGGACGAGAAGCACGTCAACGGCTGGGACGACCCGCGCATGTCGACCCTGTCGGGCTTCCGTCGTCGTGGCTACACGCCAAAATCGATCCGCAACTTCTGTGAGATGGTCGGCACCAACCGTTCCGACGGCGTGGTCGACTTCGGCATGCTGGAATTCAGCATCCGTGACGACCTGGATCACAGCGCCCCACGCGCCATGTGCGTGCTGCGTCCGTTGAAAGTGGTGATCACCAATTACCCTGAAGGCCAGGTCGAGAACCTCGAACTGCCTTGCCACCCGAAAGAAGACATGGGCGTGCGCGTCCTGCCGTTCGCCCGGGAAATCTACATCGACCGCGACGACTTCATGGAAGAGCCGCCAAAAGGCTACAAGCGCCTGGAACCGACCGGTGAAGTGCGCCTGCGCGGCAGCTACGTGATCCGCGCCGACGAAGCCATCAAGGACGCCGACGGCAACATCGTCGAGCTGCGTTGCTCCTACGACCCCGACACCCTGGGCAAGAATCCGGAAGGTCGCAAGGTCAAGGGCGTGATCCACTGGGTGCCGGCCGCTGCCAGCGTCGAGTGCGAAGTGCGCCTGTACGATCGCCTGTTCCGTTCGCCGAACCCGGAGAAGGCCGAAGACAGCGCCAGCTTCCTGGACAACATCAACCCTGACTCCCTGCAAGTGCTCACCGGTTGTCGTGCCGAGCCATCGCTGGGCAACGCACAGCCGGAAGACCGTTTCCAGTTCGAGCGCGAAGGTTACTTCTGCGCGGACATCAAGGACTCGAAACCCGGTGCTCCGGTGTTCAACCGTACCGTGACCTTGCGCGATTCCTGGGGTCAGTGATCAAGTCTTAAGGGAAACCCTGTGCTTACGATCTACAACACGCTCACCAAGAGCAAAGAAGTCTTCAAGCCGCTGGATGGCAACAAGGTGCGCATGTACGTCTGCGGCATGACCGTGTACGACTACTGCCACCTGGGCCATGGCCGCAGCATGGTCGCCTTCGACCTGGTGACCCGCTGGCTGCGGTTCAGCGGCTATGACCTGACGTATGTGCGCAACATCACCGACATCGACGACAAGATCATCAACCGTGCGAACGAGAACGGCGAAGCGTTCGAGGCGCTGACCGAACGCATGATCGCGGCGATGCACGAGGACGAGGCGCGCCTCAATATCCTCAAGCCGGACATGGAGCCTCGGGCCACCGATCATATTGCCGGCATGCACGCGATGATCCAGGCGCTGATCGACAAGGGCTACGCCTACGCCCCGGGCAATGGCGACGTGTACTACCGCGTCGGCAAGTTCGTGGGCTACGGCAAGCTGTCGCGCAAGAAGATCGAAGACCTGCGCATCGGCGCGCGCATCGAGGTCGGCGAGTCGAAACAGGATCCGCTGGATTTCGTCCTGTGGAAAGCCGCCAAGCCGGGCGAGCCGAGCTGGGATTCGCCGTGGGGCAAGGGCCGTCCGGGCTGGCACATCGAATGCTCGGTGATGTCCACCTGCTGCCTGGGCGAGACCTTCGACATTCATGGCGGCGGCAGCGACCTGGAATTCCCGCACCACGAAAACGAAATCGCCCAGAGCGAGGCGGCTACCGGCAAGACCTACGCCAATGCGTGGATGCATTGCGGCATGATCCGCATCAATGGCGAGAAGATGTCCAAGTCCTTGAACAACTTCTTCACCATCCGCGACGTGCTCGACAAGTACCACCCGGAAGTCGTGCGGTACCTGTTGGTGTCCAGTCACTATCGCAGCGCCATCAACTACTCGGAAGACAACCTCAAGGACGCCAAGGGTGCTCTGGAGCGTTTCTACCATGCGTTGAAGGGCCTGCCGAACGTGCCGGCCGCCGGTGGCGAAGCCTTCGTGGCGCGCTTCACCGAGGTGATGAACGACGACTTCGGCACGCCGGAAGCCTGCGCGGTGCTGTTCGAGATGGTGCGCGAGATCAACCGCCTGCGTGAGAGCGATCTCAACGCCGCGGCGGGCCTGGCGGCGCGCCTGAAGGAATTGGCCAGCGTATTGGGCGTGTTGCAGCTCGAAGCCGATGACTTCCTCCAGGCCGGTGCCGAAGGCCGTGTGGACGCCGCCGAGGTCGAAGCCTTGATCCAGGCGCGCCTGACCGCGCGGGCCAACAAGGACTGGGCCGAATCCGACCGCATCCGCGACCAGCTCACCGCCATGGGCGTGGTGCTGGAAGACGGCAAGGGCGGGACGACCTGGCGATTGGCGGACTAATAGCCTCGCAACTCGCAATACCCCTGTGGGAGCGAGCCTGCTCGCGATAGCGGAGTGTCAGACAGCATTGTTGTCGACTGATACACCGCCATCGCGAGCAGGCTCGCCCCCACAGTTTTTGTGCCCGGCCTTGGCAATCACGCGGTTCTGATTCTGCTGCTTGAACTCGCGCCGATGATCACCCTGATCAAATGGCGGAGGGTGTTGGGCAAGGGAGGGGCAGTCGATGCTGCAAAGGCTGGCCGGTTTGCCCGGATCAGCCACATCGAAGCGTTGTTGCTGGTCTTGATGGTGATCGCGGCCACGGGAATGGCGCGCGGTGTCCACTGGGTCTGACCGCACCGAGCGTCTGCTTCATCGCCATTAAAACGAAATGTCTGACAGCCATGCTAAGCGTCATGCCATTAGTATCGGTTTCACGGAAGAACGAAACAACGAAGGCGGGGAGGGGCGGTTGAGGCGCGCTCGACCAGAATCTTTAGCCAGCCATTGCGCTGATGCAAACGGGCTGGCTACGGACTGCAGCAGGGCTCAGGGAGTTTGTGGCTTGTCGGGGGCGGTAAGGCCGGCCTGAATGCGCTGATAGATCTCTTCGCGGTGGACCGCAACGTTTTTCGGGGCATTGATGCCGATCCGGACCTGTTGGCCGCTAACGCCCAGAATGGTGATGGTGATGTCGTCACCAATGTTTATGCTTTCACCGACTTTGCGGGTGAGTATCAGCATGGTGTTCTCCTTGATTACTTTATAGGGCACCTGATTCAGACGATGCAGATGTCGGTACTGCTTATAGATTAGTGCTAAGTGTCACAATGTGGGTGCCTCTTTCTGACGCGCAGATGCAGCCTTAATTCCCAGGGTGCGACTATACAGCGACGCCGGGCAGGATTCTCGTGTTTTGCGCACTGTTTGCGGCGATCTTGGCGGGCACGGGTGCTAAAATCGCTGCCTCATGTCTTCCAGAGGAAACGTTGTGCGCAAATTGGCTTGGGTGATCGCGGTATTGATGCTGGCAGGATGCGGTGAAGGGCGTGATGTCGAAGCGTCGAAGAAACCCACCGCCACCTCCGCACCGGCCGCCGCTGCTGCGCCGCAGTGGGCTGTCGAGGTTCGTGGTGAGACGCCGCAAGCTGTCAGCGACCTGACCGGATGGCTCATCGAACACAGTTTCATGTCGAATGTTGTACGCGAAAATGGCAAGGAGCGGGTGCTGGTAGGCCCTTTCAGCACGAAGGCCGAAGCTGAAGCCGGCCAGGAGAACATCACCGCTGCATTGGTCCGGGCGAAAAAACGCAACATCGAGACGTTGGTGGTGGATTACCCGACGGCCCAGTAATCGGGCGGCATAAACAAAATCTTAGAGGTTGGCAGTTCGATATGTGGTGGCCAGAGATCTGTGGGATCTGTGGGAGCAAAGCTTGCTCGCGATTGCTTCACCGCGGTCCAACCATCAAACCGCGTCATCGTTCATCGCGGGCAAGCCTTGCTCCCACAAGCCTTGCTCCCACAGGGCTTGCCCGCCCGTTGACCGGTGTGGTTCACCAAGGCCAGGTCAACCGCAGGCCTTCAAATCCACCGGCCCCACGAACTCGTTCCCGCGCCCCATGACGCACGCTACGCTCTGGTTGCGCTGGCGTTCCCAGCTCTCGACCGGGTAGGTCTTGTCCCAGGCCTCATACAGGCGCCGGTCCTGCTTGGAGAGGCTCAGGCCATACTGTTTGCTCATGTAGAAATAGGTTCGGGCGATCATCCCGCGGATGGACGGTCGAGGCATGACTTTCTTGGCCTTGAAATCCACCTGGGTCAGGCATGAACCGTACTGGCCTTTCTGGACCGGCAACCAGCCATAACTGAAGTTGCTGCGATCGCCGTTCACTTCCCCGATGCTCGGCACCAGGTTGTGCAGGTCGGCTTCGGCCCGTTGATAGACCGGGTCATGACGCGTGCAATTCTTGCGACCGCCTTGCTGCCAGCATTGGCGCTGGTGGCCGATCTCCCACGCCGGGACGATGTGTTCCCACTCGATACGCGCGGCGCGGCTGGCATTCTTGCGTGGCACGTACCCACAGGCCTCCAGGTTCACGCGATTACCGGTGTATTTGCAGCCGCAATAGAACTCGGTGGATTGCGGGGCGTAGAGTTTCCAGGCGACTTTCTTGGCTTCGTTGAAGGTGCGCGGGGCACCGGCCTGTGCGCCCATGGCGACGAACACAAGCAGTAAAGCAAAACAGCGGATGTTCATCAGGCTCAATCTTCCTTCGGCACAACCCAGAAAATTTGCACGCCACCGTCATCGCGATAGGCGAGGGTAACGTTGTCGTTCTCGTCGATTTCTTCCAGCAGGCGTTCCCACTCGTCCACCGGCTCGTCTGGAAGGCGGAAGATCAGCGCGGCCCTGGCTTTTTGGGCGGTGGGGGCATTGATGATTTTCGAGACCCGCAGGCCGAGTCGCGTATAGGAATCTAAGGGGGTGGTTGCAGCAGAGGGAGGGGCCACAGGATTATCCTTATTAAGCTGTACGTGCATACAGTATTTAACCGTAGGCAATTACGCAACTGCTTAAAATTCAAGAAAATCGTCTGACAGTACTTTTTTCATTTTGATGTGGGAAAAATGATCTTTTTTTGCGGGACAATGCGAATGGAGCGGCTGACGGAGGGCTGACCCCCTTCGCCGGAAGACGAAAAACCGCAACATTGACAAACTCCCGAAGGCTTACCATAGTTACGCAAACGTTTGCGCGACCACCGCGCAGCGCTTTTGCTCACAATAATCATAAAATCGGAGTGAACCCATGAAGTTGCCATTCGCTGGACGCCTTCTCGCTGTTGCCATGCTCGCAGCCGCCTCCACTGCGCTGCCTTTCTCCTCGGCATTTGCCCAGACTGCAGAAAAACCCAAGGTCGCCCTGGTCATGAAATCCCTGGCCAACGAATTCTTCCTGACCATGGAAGACGGCGCCAAGGCCTACCAGAAAGAACACTCCGCCGATTTCGAGCTGATCTCCAATGGGATCAAGGACGAAACCGACACCGCCAACCAGATCCGCATCGTCGAGCAGATGATCGTGTCCAAGGTCGATGCCCTGGTCATCGCCCCCGCCGATTCCAAGGCCATGGTCCCGGTGATCAAGAAAGCCATCGACGCAGGCATCACCGTCATCAATATCGATAACCAGCTCGATCCGGCGGTGGTCAAGAGCAAGAACATCAATGTGCCGTTCGTAGGGCCTGACAACCGCAAAGGGGCGCGGCTGGTGGGCGAGTACCTGGCCAAGCAGCTCAAGGCCGGTGATGAAGTCGGCATCATCGAAGGCGTGTCCACCACCACCAACGCCCAGGCGCGCACCGCAGGCTTCAAGGACGCCATGGACGCCGCGCAGGTCAAGGTCGTTTCCCTGCAATCCGGCGACTGGGAAATCAACAAGGGCAACCAGGTGGCTGCGTCGATGCTCAGCGAATACCCGAACATCAAGGCGCTGCTGGCCGGCAACGACAGCATGGCGGTCGGCGCGGTATCGGCTGTCCGTGCAGCGGGCAAGGCGGGCAAGGTGCAAGTGGTCGGCTACGACAACATCAATGCCATCAAGCCCATGCTCAAGGACGGACGTGTCCTGGCAACGGCCGACCAGTTTGCCGCCAAGCAGGCTGTCTTCGGCATCGAGACGGCCTTGAAGATCCTCAAGGGCGAAAAAGTCGACAGCGGCGCCAACGGCGTTATCGAAACTCCGGTCGAGCTGGTGACCAAGCAGTAATCCTGGCGACACAACGGTGCTCGCCCGTTGGGGCGAGCACATTGGAGAGTTTGTTATGTCCGTTCGCGACCCGAACGCTGTCCTGTGCGTCAGCGGCATCGGCAAGACTTATGCCCAACCGGTACTGACCGACATCAGCCTGACGCTGATGCGCGGTGAAGTGCTGGCGCTGACCGGAGAAAATGGCGCCGGCAAAAGTACCTTGTCCAAGATCATCGGTGGGTTGGTGACGCCGACGACCGGGCAAATGCAATTCCAAGGGCAGGACTACCGTCCTGGCAGCCGTACCCAGGCCGAAGCGCTGGGCGTGCGTATGGTGATGCAGGAGCTCAACCTGCTGCCGACCCTGTCCGTGGCCGAAAACCTGTTCCTCGACAACCTGCCCAGCCGTGGTGGCTGGATCAGTCGCAAGCAATTGCGCAAGGCGGCCATCGAGGCCATGGCCCAGGTGGGGCTCGACGCGATCGATCCGGATACCCTGGTGGGCGAGCTGGGGATCGGTCACCAGCAGATGGTCGAGATTGCCCGTAACCTGATCGGCGACTGCCGTGTGCTGATTCTCGACGAGCCGACCGCCATGCTGACGGCGCGCGAAGTCGAGATGCTTTTCGAGCAGATCACTCGCCTGCAAGCCCGGGGCGTGTCGATCATCTACATTTCCCATCGCCTTGAAGAACTGGCGCGGGTGGCCCAGCGCATTGCGGTATTGCGTGATGGCAACCTGGTCTGCGTCGAGCCGATGGCCAATTACAACAGCGAGCAGTTGGTGACACTGATGGTCGGTCGCGAGCTGGGCGAGCACATCGACCTTGGTCCGCGCCAGATCGGCGCCCCAGCCCTGACGGTCAAGGGCCTGACACGCGCTGACAAGGTCCGCGACGTGTCCTTTCAAGTGCGCAGTGGCGAGATCTTCGGTATCTCGGGGCTGATCGGGGCAGGGCGTACCGAACTGCTGCGCTTGATCTTTGGTGCTGATGCCGTCGACTGCGGCACCGTGGCGTTGGGGGCGGATGCCCGCGTCGCCAACATCCGCTCACCGGCCGATGCGGTCGCCCAGGGCATTGCGTTGATCACCGAGGACCGCAAGGGCGAGGGCCTGCTGCTGACTCAATCGATTGCCGCGAACATTGCCTTGGGTAACATGCCGGAGATCTCCAGCGCCGGTTTCGTCAAGGGCGGCGAGGAACTGTCGCTGGCCCGGCGGCAGATCGATGCCATGCGCATCCGCAGTTCCAGCCCGAGCCAGTTGGTGTCCGAGCTGTCGGGCGGTAACCAGCAGAAGGTGGTAATCGGTCGCTGGCTCGAACGCGATTGCTCGGTGCTGTTGTTCGACGAGCCGACCCGTGGCATCGACGTCGGCGCCAAATTCGACATTTATGCCTTGCTCGGTGAGTTGACTCGCCAGGGCAAGGCGCTGGTGGTGGTCTCCAGCGACCTGCGCGAGCTGATGCTGATCTGCGACCGGATCGGCGTGTTGTCGGCCGGGCGCCTGGTCGATACCTTCGAGCGCGACAGCTGGACCCAGGATGATTTGCTTGCTGCCGCATTCGCCGGCTACCAGAAACGTGATGCGTTGCTCAACGAAGCAGCGCCTAGGGATCTTTCATGAAAACCGCATCTGCCGTCGGCAAATCGAGTGGCAATTTCTATGGCCTCGGCACCTACCTGGGGCTGGCCGGCGCCTTGCTGGCCATGGTCGCGCTGTTCTCGGTGCTGAGCAGCCACTTCCTGTCCTATGACACCTTCAGCACATTGGCCAACCAGATTCCCGACCTCATGGTGCTGGCGGTCGGCATGACGTTCATCCTGATCATCGGCGGTATCGACCTGTCGGTGGGGTCGGTGCTGGCGTTGGCCGCGTCGACGGTCAGCGTGGCGGTGCTCGGCTGGGGCTGGGGCGTCTGGCCATCGGCGTTGCTGGGTATGGCTGTGGCGGCACTGGCGGGGACGGTCACCGGTTCGATCACCGTCGCGTGGCGGATTCCATCGTTCATCGTTTCCCTCGGCGTGCTGGAAATGGCTCGTGGCCTGGCGTACCAGATGACCGGTTCGCGCACCGCCTACATTGGCGATTCCTTCGCCTGGCTGTCCAACCCCATTGCCTTCGGCATTTCGCCGTCGTTCATCATTGCCCTGCTGGTGATCTTCGTTGCCCAGGCGGTGCTGACCCGCACAGTGTTCGGCCGATACCTGATCGGCATCGGCACCAACGAAGAGGCCGTGCGCCTGGCGGGCATCAATCCAAAGCCCTACAAGATCCTGGTGTTCAGCCTGATGGGGTTGCTCGCAGGTGTGGCGGCGCTGTTCCAGATTTCGCGCCTGGAGGCGGCGGATCCGAATGCTGGCTCCGGGTTGGAGTTGCAGGTCATTGCAGCCGTGGTGATCGGCGGCACCAGCCTGATGGGTGGGCGCGGTTCGGTCATCAGCACCTTCTTCGGTGTACTGATTATCTCGGTGCTGGCGGCGGGGCTGGCGCAGATCGGCGCCACCGAGCCGACCAAGCGCATCATTACCGGTGCGGTGATTGTGGTGGCGGTCGTGCTCGACACTTATCGCAGCCAACGCGCCAGTCGGCGGGCTTGAACCATGGCGACGATCAAAGATGTGGCGGCGCTCGCGGGGATTTCCTACACCACCGTGTCCCACGTGGTGAACAAGACACGGCCGGTCAGTGAGGAGGTGCGGCGCAAGGTCGAGGCGGCCATCGAGCGCCTGGACTATGTGCCCAGCGCCGTCGCCCGCTCGCTCAAGGCCAAGAGCACGGCGACCATCGGCCTGCTGGTGCCCAACAGCCTCAACCCGTATTTTGCCGAGTTGGCCCGGGGTATCGAGGATTACTGCGAGCGCAACGGCTATTGCGTGATCCTGTGCAACTCCGACGACAACCCGAGCAAGCAGCGCAGCTATTTGCGAGTACTGCTGGAAAAACGCATCGACGGCCTGATCGTCGCCTCTGCCGGTGGCGATGGCGGTCTGGTCGAAGGGTTGGCTGGCGTGCGCACCCCCATGGTCATCGTTGACCGGGGGCTCGACGGCCTGGATGCCGACCTGGTGCGCATCGACCATGAGTTGGGCGCCTACCTGGCGACCCGTCACTTGTTGGACCTGGGCCACCACGACATCGCGTTCATCGGCGGTCCGGCGGACACCAGCGTGGCACAGATGCGCCTGGCCGGTTACTGCCGCGCCCTGGATGAGGCGGGCATCGAGCGGCCTGTCGAGCGCATGATCGAGAGCGATTTCACCAGTACCGGCGGTTACCGTGCCGCCGCCCGGTTGCTTGAGCGGCAGCCGCCCAGCGCGATTTTCGCCGCCAACGACATGATCGGCATCGGCGTGCTGCGTGCCGCCGCCGAGCGCAACGTGCGGGTGCCCAGCGAACTGTCGGTCATCGGCTTCGACGACATCCAGATGAGCCGCTATGTCTACCCAGCGTTGACCACGGTGGGGCAGTCGATCCTGCAATTGGGGGAAATGGCGGCGGAGGTGCTGCTGCGACGTATCGCAGCGCCAGGGATTGCCACCGATCAGCGGATCGTGAAACCCAGTATTGTCTTGCGTGAGTCGACTGCGCCGCTGCCTGGCTCATTCGCCCAATACCGCTGAACCGAATTTGATGAGTAATGACGTATGCCAGCAAAAGTAGTGGTAATCGGCAGCCTGAACATGGACCTGGTCACCCGGGCGCCGCGCCTGCCCCGTGGGGGGGAAACGCTGATCGGCCAATCGTTCTCCACGATCCCGGGCGGCAAGGGCGCCAACCAGGCCGTGGCCGCCGCGCGCCTGGGGGCGCAGGTGTCCATGGTCGGATGCGTGGGCAGTGATGCCTACGGCCAACAGTTGCGCGAAGGCTTGCTGGCCGAGGGCATCGATTGCCAGGCGGTCGGTGTCGTGGAAGGCTCCAGTGGTGTGGCGCTGATCGTGGTCGACGACAACAGTCAGAATGCGATCGTGATCGTGGCCGGTGCGAACGGCGCCCTCAGCCCGGACGTCCTGGACAATGTCGACGCGGTCCTGCAAGGCGCCGATGTCATCATTTGCCAGCTTGAAGTGCCAGACGTCACCGTCGGCCACGCCCTCAAGCGCGCTCGCGAACTGGGCAAGATCGTCATCCTCAACCCTGCGCCGGCGTCCCATGCATTGCCGCCTGAGTGGTATGCCTGGGTTGATTACCTGATTCCTAACGAAAGCGAGGCGGCGGTCCTGAGCGCAGTGGCGGTGGATTCCCTGGAAGCCGCCAAGGCTGCTGCGACGCAATTGATGGCCGCTGGCGCCGGCAAGGTGATCGTGACCCTGGGCGCCCAAGGGTTGATATTTGCCGATGGCACAAGCTGCGGGCATTTCCCCGCGCCGCAAGTCAGGGCACTGGACACCACGGCGGCAGGGGATACCTTCGTCGGCGGGTTTGCGGCGGCCTTGGCTACTGGCAGGAGCGAGGTCGAGGCGATTCGTTTCGGCCAGGTTGCCGCGGCGCTGTCAGTCACCCGAGCGGGGGCGCAACCCTCTATCCCCACGTTGCAGGAAGTGCAGGCGTTCACATCATGAAAAAGACCCCCTTATTGAACGTGGCGCTGTCGCGCCTGATCGCATCGTTGGGCCACGGCGACAAAGTGGTCATCGGCGATGCCGGCCTGCCGGTGCCGCCCCAGGTCGAATTGATCGACCTGGCCCTGACCCAAGGCATCCCCGACTTTGTCAGCACCTTGAAGGTGGTGCTCAGCGAAATGCAGGTGGAGCGCCATGTGCTGGCCGAGGAAATCTTCGACAAGCAGCCGTCGGCCCTGGTGACACTGGAGGCGCTGCATGCCGACGGTGCACTGGGCACACGGGAGCGGCTCAGTCACGAGGCGTTCAAGATCCTTACGCGCGAGGCGCGGGCGGTTATTCGCACGGGTGAATGTTCGCCGTATTGCAACATTGTGCTGATCGCTGGAGTCACGTTCTAACCAACAACCTTGCACAAGGAGTGCCCCATGCACCGCTATGCTGAGAAACTGCATCAACTGTTCCGGAGTCTACTGCTTGTGTCACTGATCACTGCTACGAGCGCCCAGGCGGCGGAAAAGATTGACCTGATCATCGACACCGATCCGGGCGCCGATGACGTGGTGGCACTGTTGTTCGCCCTGGCGTCGCCGCAAGAGCTGAACATCCGTGCGTTGACCACCGTCGCGGGCAATGTGCGGCTGGACAAGACCTCCCGCAACGCGCGCCTGGCCCGGGAGTGGGCGGGGCGCGAGGACGTGCCGGTCTACGCGGGTGCGCCGAAGCCGTTGATGCGTACGCCCATCTATGCGGAAAACATCCACGGCAAGGAAGGCCTGTCGGGCGTCACCGTGCATGAGCCGAACAAGGGATTGGCCAAGGGCAATGCGGTCAATTACCTGATCGACACCCTCAAGGCTGCCAAGCCCCACAGCATCACCATTGCCATGCTCGGCCCGCAGACCAACCTGGCGTTGGCGTTGGTCCAGGAGCCCGAGATTGTCCAGGGCATCAAGGAAGTGGTGGTCATGGGCGGTGCGCATTTCAACGGCGGCAACATCACCCCCGTGGCTGAGTTCAACCTGTTCGCCGACCCGCAGGCGGCCGAGGTCGTCGCCAAAAGCGGGGTCAAGCTGACGTATCTGCCGTTGGACGTCACCCACAAGATTCTCACCAGCGAGGTGCGCCTGAAACAGATCGCCGCGGTGGGCAACAACGCTAGCAAGATCGTCGGCGATATCCTCAATGAGTACGTCAAGGGCGACATGGAGCACTACGGCATGACGGGCGGGCCGGTGCACGATGCGACGGTGATTGCCTACCTGCTCAAGCCGCAGCTGTTTACCGGGCGCTCGGTCAACGTGGTGGTGGACAGCCGCGAAGGGCCGACGTTCGGGCAGACCATCGTCGATTGGTACGATGGCCTGAAGGCGCCCAAGAATGCGTTCTGGGTGGAAAATGGCGATGCCCAGGGCTTCTTTGACTTGCTGGTCGAACGATTGGCGCGCCTTAAATAACCTTCCTAATGCGCGCCCGCTGGCCGGTGGCTGCGGGCGCGTCGGCTCATTCCACGGTGTCGGTGAGGCTCGGGTATCGTTCGAAAGCCTGTTGGATAAAGTTACGGGCGACGTCTATCCCCAGTTCCTTTACCAGCAGCTCGATCACTATGATCGCCAGTTCCTCCGGGCTGCCTGGGCTGTAGGAGCTATGGCCCTGCGCCCATTTGGCATTGATGGTGGCTTCGATGCTGACGGTGCTCATGGTAGGGCTCGCGAGGTGGAGGTGTGTAGGCTGAGTTAACCATTTTTGCCCAGGCTTTGGCACTGCGACTTAGGGATCACGCAAGGGCTGTGCGACACTTGGTTTTTGACTTTTCCAAGGAGCCCGCTGTGCAGATCGATTTGAACGCTCCTGGCGGCCTGACCCTGGATGCGGTCCGCCAGTTGCTGGCCTCGGCCAGTGACGACGAACATACCCAGCTGCGAGTGACCCGAGAGGGGATTGCCTACCTGTCTTGCGGCGTGGTCGGAGGCACCGACATTGGTGGCTTGCTGTTTCGGCTGGAAACGTGGGCAAAGGGATCCGGCTACGTCGGACGTGTCGCCGCCAGCGACGAAGTCTGGGTCATGCAGATCTACAACGCCCTCAAGGACAACTGGCCGAACCCGCCCTTCGATTACATCGACGTTTACTGAGCCTGATTCATATTCAGTCACGATTGAGCTCGGAACGGCCGGTCGGGGTCAGGCAAACTGCGGCTTTTGCGAACGAGGCGTGCCCAGGCAGGCCCTCTGTTGAAACCTGGCGCCGTTCTCGCTGTCGCACGCACTCTGTTTATTGATCAAGAAAGGAGGCTCCATGCCTTGGAAGCTCACGTCATTGGGTACTGTGCTGGCTGTCGCGTTGTTGAGCGGTTGCAGCAGTCACCCTGAGTCGACCCCAGGTCCAGCGACGGCCGAGACCGGCCACAGCCGCTGTGAAGCGAAGGCTGCCGAGTTTGCAATCGGCAAGCAGGCGTCGCCGCAATTGCTCGAACAGGCCCGCACCCGGGCCGGCGCGCAGAACGCCCGGATCCTCAAGCCCAACGACATGATTACGCTTGAGTACCGCTCGGATCGCCTGAACCTCAATACCGATGCCAACCTGGTGGTCAATCGGGTGAATTGCGGCTGATCGGCGGTTTTCACCGGCCCATAAAAAACCCCGTCACATGGACGGGGTTTTTTAGTGCGCCGGGAAATTACTCTGGGCGAACTTGTGCAGCTTGCATACCCTTTTGGCCTTTCTCAGCCACGAAGGATACGGTTTGGCCTTCTTTCAGGCTTTTGAAACCGTCGCTTTCGATAGCTTTGAAGTGTACGAACAGGTCGTCACCGCCACCTTGAGGAGTGATGAAGCCGAAGCCTTTTTCATCGTTGAACCATTTAACGGTGCCGGTTTGGCGATTAGACATGGTGTATCTCCAAGAAACATATATTTTCAGTGTACTGTGTTGCTCAGGCCAACTGGGCACACCGGGGTATCATAGTCGAAATGTTCGATTTGGGAGCCCCCCGGACGCGCTCTTTGCCAATCAGTCGTGTTTTCCTTATCGCCAGAATCCGCTGAAAGCCCCGGTTTAAAGGGCTTTCGATGGAAAATGAGGGTGATAAAAAAAGCTGTAAAACCTGCAAAAAAACCTGGTCAGAAGGCCTTTATCGGCCTTTTTTCAACGTTCGCGAGGCTGGAAAGTCATTTTTTTGCAGGTGGATTGGCCTTGCATTTTGCAATCTGCCCCAGCGCCTTTTGCTGCAGCTCCGGGCTGGCCTTGTTGTCCATCAGGGCCTGGATGTCCGAGGCCGGGTAGGACTTGATCGCGTCGGCGCCACAGCCGCAATGGGACTTGGCCGCCGCTGCGCCGATCTGGGGGGTGGCCGCTTCCGTGCACTGGGCCATGTATTTTTCGCGTTCACCCTTCGGCCAATCGGCATGGGCGGTCAGCGGCAGCAGCAGGGCAAGGGGGGCGACTACTGCGAACAATGTATTCAGACGCATGCGAAGATGCTCCTTTTGGGTCGATGTCTTGTTATCTGAGGCGTTGCGCTCGCTTCAGTTCAGCACTCTGGCATAAAAACCATGGATTTACGCCTGGTGTCATTTCATTGAGCATCAGGCTTCAACTTGAGCACGGCGACGACCGTTCATCTGTGCTAGCATGCCTCGCTCGGGTATTTCCAGGCTCCGGAGGACGACAGGTCCCGGCAGCGGCAAATGTTCGATTAACCCTGATTTGAATACCAGTCACTCTGGTTCGGTTTCCCGGTTGGCCGCAAGGCTCCTGCCGCTGTAAGGCAGGCGTTCGTCATTGAATGGCCTGGACTGGATCTTGTACTGGCTCATCCCAACCCACGTGACCTTTGGTAGGGGTCACCACTAGGAGAGGAGGCGCCATGCCAACTATTACTCTTCCCGACGGCAGTCAACGTTCATTCGATCACCCGGTTTCCGTAGCCGAGGTCGCAGCATCCATCGGTGCGGGCCTGGCCAAGGCCACCCTGGCCGGCAAGGTCAACGGCAAACTGGTGGATGCCAGCGACGTCATCGACAGCGACGCCACGCTGCAAATCATCACGCCCAAGGACGAAGAGGGGCTGGAGATCATTCGCCACTCTTGCGCGCACCTGGTCGGCCATGCGGTCAAGCAGCTGTACCCGAGCGCGAAGATGGTCATCGGCCCGGTCATCGACGAAGGCTTCTATTACGACATCGCCTTCGAGCGTCCTTTCACGCCGGACGACATGGCGGCCATCGAACAGCGCATGCAGCAGCTGATCGAGAAAGATTACGACGTCATCAAGAAAGTCACTCCGCGCGCCGAAGTCATCGAAGTCTTCAAGGCCCGTGGCGAGGACTACAAGCTGCGTCTGGTGGAAGACATGCCGGACGAGCAGGCCATGGGCCTGTACTACCACGAAGAATATGTCGACATGTGCCGCGGTCCGCACGTGCCGAACACCCGTTTCCTGAAATCCTTCAAGCTGACCAAGCTGTCCGGTGCCTACTGGCGCGGTGACGCCAAGAACGAGCAGTTGCAGCGCGTCTACGGCACCGCATGGGCCGACAAGAAGCAACTGGCGGCGTACATCCAGCGTATCGAAGAAGCCGAAAAGCGCGATCACCGCAAGATCGGCAAGCGCCTGGGCCTGTTCCATACCCAGGAAGAATCCCCGGGTATGGTGTTCTGGCACCCGAACGGCTGGACAATGTACCAGGTGCTCGAACAGTACATGCGCCAGGTCCAGCGTGAGAACGGCTACCTGGAGATCAAGACGCCGCAAGTGGTCGACCGTAGCCTGTGGGAGAAATCCGGGCACTGGGCCAACTACGCCGACAACATGTTCACCACCCAGTCGGAAAACCGCGACTACGCCATCAAGCCAATGAACTGCCCTTGCCACGTGCAGGTGTTCAACCAGGGCCTGAAGAGCTACCGCGAGCTGCCGATGCGCCTGGCCGAATTCGGTGCCTGCCACCGTAACGAGCCGTCGGGTGCGTTGCACGGCATCATGCGCGTGCGTGCATTCACCCAGGACGATGCACACATTTTCTGCACCGAAGAGCAGATGCAGGCCGAATCCGCAGCCTTCATCAAGCTGACCATGGACGTCTATCGCGATTTCGGCTTCACCGAGGTCGAGATGAAGCTGTCCACTCGTCCGGAAAAACGCGTCGGTTCCGACGAGCTGTGGGATCGCGCCGAGGCCGCCCTGGCCGCCGCCCTCGACAGCGCGGGCCTTGCGTACGACTTGCAGCCGGGCGAGGGGGCTTTCTACGGTCCGAAGATCGAATTCTCGTTGAAAGATTGCTTAGGTCGCGTCTGGCAATGTGGTACCTTGCAGCTCGATTTCAACCTGCCGATCCGTCTGGGCGCCGAATACGTGTCCGAAGACAACAGTCGCAAGCACCCGGTCATGCTCCATCGTGCGATCCTCGGTTCCTTCGAGCGTTTCGTCGGGATTCTGATCGAACACTACGAGGGCGCGTTCCCTGCGTGGCTGGCACCGACCCAGGCAGTGATCATGAATATCACTGATAAACAGGCAGATTTTGCCGCCGAGGTCGAAAAAACTCTCAACCAAAGCGGATTTCGTGCCAAGTCTGACTTGAGAAATGAAAAGATCGGCTTTAAAATCCGCGAGCATACCTTGCTCAAGGTTCCCTTCCTCTTGGTTATTGGAGATCGGGAAGTCGAGATGCAGACTGTCGCTGTGCGTACTCGTGAAGGTGCTGACCTGGGCTCGATGCCCGTCGCCCAATTCGCCGAGTTTCTCGCGCAAGCGGTTTCCCGGCGTGGTCGCCCAGATTCGGAGTAATTATTATTAAGCGTGATATGAGACAAGATAAACGAGCTGCACCGAAAGCCCCGATCAACGAGAATATCTCGGCACGCGAGGTTCGGTTAATTGGCGCTGACGGCGAGCAGATTGGCATCGTCTCGATTGATGAAGCGCTTCGAATTGCTGAAGAAGCCAAGCTTGATCTGGTAGAAATCTCCGCAGACGCAGTCCCACCGGTTTGCCGTGTGATGGACTACGGCAAGTCGATCTTCGAGAAGAAGAAGCAGATTGCCGCGGCGAAGAAAAACCAGAAGCAGATTCAGGTAAAAGAAATCAAGTTTCGTCCAGGGACGGAGGAAGGGGATTACCAGGTAAAACTGCGCAACCTGGTACGTTTCCTGAGTGACGGGGACAGGGCCAAGGTATCCTTGCGATTCCGCGGCCGTGAGATGGCCCACCAGGAGCTGGGGATGGAACTCCTCAAGCGGGTTGAACAAGACCTGCTCGAGTACGGTTCGGTCGAACAGCATCCTAAGATGGAAGGACGCCAGCTGATCATGGTCATCGCCCCGAAAAAGAAGAAGTAATCAACAGGGCACGGCAGGCCTTCTGATTATGTTTATCAACTGAATGCGGAGTATCCGAACATGCCAAAGATGAAAACCAAAAGTGGTGCTGCCAAGCGGTTTCTGAAAACTGCTAACGGCATCAAGCACAAGCACGCTTTCAAGAGCCACATCCTGACCAAAATGTCGACCAAGCGTAAGCGTCAACTGCGCGGTAGCAGCTTGCTGCATCCGTCTGACGTGGCAAAAGTCGAGCGCATGCTGCGCCTTCGTTAATTTTTGGATCAAGAATAGAGGAAGTAACTCATGGCTCGTGTAAAGCGTGGCGTCATTGCCCGTAAGCGTCACAAGAAAATTATGAAACTTGCTAAAGGCTACTACGGTGCGCGTTCCCGCGTATTCCGTGTTGCCAAGCAAGCCGTAATCAAGGCAGGCCAATACGCCTACCGTGACCGTCGTCAGAAAAAACGTCAGTTCCGCGCTCTGTGGATCGCTCGTATCAACGCTGGTGCTCGTACCTACGGTCTGTCCTACAGCCGTTTCATCGCCGGCCTGAAAAAAGCGTCCATCGAGATCGACCGTAAGGTTCTGGCTGATCTGGCAGTGAACGAAAAAGCGGCGTTTGCTGCGATTGTCGAGAAAGCTAAAGCCACCTTGGCTTAAGTACCCCCGGCAGTCACTTGGGCTCACCTGTGTGGGCCCCGGTGTTAAACGTCATAAATAGGGGAAGAGCCTTAAAGCTCTTCCCCTATTTTGTATCTGGAGTCTGTACATGGAAAACCTGGATGCGCTGGTCTCTCAAGCACTAGAGGCTGTGCAAAGCGCTGAAGACATCAATGCCCTGGAGCAAATCCGGGTTCACTACCTCGGCAAGAAAGGCGAGTTGACTCAGGTGATGAAGACCCTGGGGAACCTGCCGGCAGAAGAGCGTCCGCAAGTCGGCGCGCTGATCAACGTTGCCAAGGAACGTGTCACAGAGGTCCTTAATGCGCGCAAGGCGTCGTTCGAGGAGGCGGACCTGGCTGCCAAACTCGCCGCCGAGTCCATTGACGTGACCCTGCCTGGCCGTGGCCAGACTTCCGGCGGCCTGCACCCGGTAACCCGGACCCTGGAGCGCATCGAGCAGTTCTTCACCCGCATTGGCTACGGCATCGCCGAAGGTCCCGAGGTCGAAGATGACTACCACAACTTCGAAGCCCTCAACATCCCAGGCCATCACCCGGCCCGGTCGATGCATGACACCTTCTATTTCAACGCCAACATGCTGTTGCGCACCCATACCTCGCCGGTACAGGTCCGCACCATGGAGTCGAAACGACCGCCGATCCGCATCGTCTGCCCAGGCCGTGTGTACCGTAGCGACTCGGATATCACTCACTCGCCGATGTTCCACCAGGTCGAAGGCCTGCTGGTCGATCGCGACATCAATTTCGCCGACCTCAAAGGCACGATCGAAGAGTTCCTGCGGGTGTTCTTCGAAAAAGAGCTGGCGGTGCGTTTCCGTCCTTCGTACTTCCCGTTCACCGAGCCTTCCGCCGAAGTCGACATGGAATGCGTGATGTGCAGCGGTAAAGGCTGCCGCGTCTGCAAGCAGACCGGCTGGCTGGAAGTCATGGGCTGCGGCATGGTTCATCCGAACGTGCTGCGCATGTCCGGGATCGACCCGGAAGAATTCTCGGGCTTTGCTTTCGGCATGGGCGTCGAACGCCTGGCCATGCTGCGTTACGGTGTGAATGACTTGCGCCTGTTCTTCGACAACGACTTGCGATTCCTTGCGCAATTTCGCTAGGGCTTGTGCCTAGGCCGCGGTCCGTAACGAATCTATTAGGAGAACAGCATGAAATTCAGTGAACAATGGCTGCGCGGCTGGGTAAGCCCGCAGGTAAGTCAGGACGAGCTGGTTGCTCGCCTGTCGATGGCCGGCCTCGAGGTCGATAGCGTGACGCCGGCTGCCGGCGAGTTCAGCGGTGTGGTGGTGGGTGAGGTGCTGGCCACCGAGCAGCACCCAGACGCTGACAAGCTGCGGGTTTGCCAGGTCAGCAACGGCGCAGAGACCTTCCAGGTGGTGTGCGGCGCACCTAACGTGCGTCCGGGTCTGAAGATTCCGTTCGCCATGATCGGTGCCGAACTGCCGGGCGACTTCAAGATCAAGAAAGCCAAGCTGCGCGGCGTCGAGTCCAACGGCATGTTGTGCTCCCAGGCTGAACTGCAGATTGGTGAAGGCAACGATGGCCTGATGGAGCTGCCGGCTGACGCGCCGGTGGGCCAGGACATTCGTGAATACCTGGGCCTGGACGATGCAAGCATCGAGGTCGACCTGACACCGAACCGGGGTGACTGCCTGTCCCTGGCCGGCCTGGCTCGTGAAGTCGGCGCCCTGTACGACGTCCCGGTGGCACGCCCTGCGGTCGCGTCCGTTGCGGCCGTGCACGACGAAGTGCGTTCGGTTGAGGTTCTGGCACCGGCCGCTTGCCCGCGTTACCTGGGTCGCGTGATCCGTAATGTGGACCTGTCGAAGCCGACGCCGCTGTGGATGGTCGAGCGCCTGCGTCGCGCCGACGTGCGCAGCATCGACGCCGCTGTCGACATCACCAACTACGTGATGCTGGAATTGGGCCAACCGCTGCACGCGTTCGACCTCGCCGAAATCAACGGCGGCATTCGCGTGCGCATGGCCGAGGAGGGCGAGAAACTGGTCCTGCTCGACGGCCAGGAAGTGACCCTGCGCAGCGACACGCTGGTCATTGCCGACCATTCCCGCGCCTTGGCGATTGCCGGCGTGATGGGCGGCGAGCACAGTGGCGTTTCTGCCACGACTCGCGATGTATTCCTGGAAAGCGCGTTTTTCGACCAGATCGCTGTGGCAGGCAAGGCCCGTTCCTATGGCCTGCACACCGATGCCTCGCACCGTTACGAGCGTGGCGTGGACTGGCAACTGGCCCGTGAAGCCATGGAGCGCGCCACTGGACTGCTGCTGGAAATCACTGGCGGTGAAGCCGGTCCGATCGTCGAGACCGTCAGCGAACAGCACCTGCCCAAGGTTGCACCGGTCACCCTGCGTGCCCAGCGCATCACCCAGATGCTGGGCATGGAAATGGACTCGGCCGAAGTCGAGCGTCTGCTCGGTGCCCTGGGCCTGAACATCAGTGCCGATGGGGCAGGGCAGTGGCGCGTCGAAGTGCCGAGCCATCGCTTCGATATCAGCCTGGAAGTCGACCTGATCGAAGAACTGGCTCGTCTGTACGGCTACAACCGCCTGCCGGTTCGCTACCCGCAAGCGCGCCTGGCCCCCCAGGCCAAGGCTGAAGCGCGCAGCGACCTGCCGGAACTGCGTCGCCTGCTGGTCGCTCGCGGCTATCAGGAAGCGATTACCTACAGCTTCATCGATCCGCGCCAGTTCGAACTGTTCAACCCCGGTGTCGAGCCGCTGTTGCTGGCCAATCCGATTTCCAACGACATGGCGGCCATGCGTTCGTCCCTGTGGCCGGGCCTGGTCAAGGTGCTCCAGCACAACCTGAACCGCCAGCAGGACCGCGTGCGTCTGTTCGAAAGCGGCCTGCGCTTTGTCGGTCAGTTGGATGGCCTGAAGCAGGAGCCCATGCTGGCCGGTGTTGTTTGCGGCAGCCGCCTGCCAGAAGGCTGGGCACAAGGTCGCGACGGCGTGGACTTCTTCGACGTCAAGGCTGACGTGGAAGCGGTACTGGGCTTTGCCGGCGCGCTCGACGCGTTCACTTTCGTGCCGGGCAAGCATCCTGCGCTGCACCCGGGCCAGACCGCTCGTATCGAACGGGACGGGCGTGAAGTCGGTTACGTCGGCGCGATTCACCCTGAGTTGGCGAAAACCCTGGGCCTCGATCGTCCGGTCTTCGTTTTCGAGCTGGTCCTGGGCGAAGTAGCGCAAGGAAAAATGCCGAAATTCCAGGAGTTGTCGCGCTTTCCTGAAGTGCGTCGTGACCTGGCGCTGCTGGCAGACTGCGACGTTGCATCCAGCGCTGTGCTGGACGTAATCCGTGAAAATGCAGGTGAATGGCTGACGGACCTCAGGCTATTTGACGTGTATCAGGGTAAAGGCATTGATCCGCATAGAAAAAGCCTTGCAGTCGGCTTGACCTGGCAGCATCCATCGCGCACTCTTAATGACGATGAGGTGAATACCGCAACGCAAAACATCCTCACCTCGCTCGAAACCAGGTTGAACGCCACGTTAAGGAAGTGACGTATGGGGGCTCTGACGAAAGCTGAGATGGCGGAACGTCTGTATGAGGAGCTGGGCCTGAATAAACGGGAGGCCAAAGAATTGGTCGAACTGTTTTTCGAAGAAATCAGGCACGCTCTTGAAGACAACGAGCAGGTCAAGTTGTCCGGTTTCGGCAATTTCGACCTTCGGGACAAACGCCAGCGGCCTGGCCGCAACCCGAAAACGGGTGAAGAAATCCCGATCACGGCTCGCCGTGTGGTCACCTTTCGTCCAGGGCAGAAGTTGAAGGCCCGAGTTGAGGCTTATGCTGGAACCAAGTCATAACGACGAACTCCCCGTCATCCCGGGCAAACGCTACTTCACCATCGGTGAAGTCAGCGAGCTGTGTGCGGTAAAACCGCACGTGCTGCGCTACTGGGAGCAGGAGTTTCCTCAACTCAACCCGGTCAAGCGCCGCGGAAACCGCCGGTATTATCAGCGACAAGACGTGCTGATGATCCGGCAGATCCGCGCGCTGCTGTACGACCAGGGGTTCACCATCGGCGGCGCGCGCCTGCGTCTCTCCGGTGATGAGGCCAAAGACGATACAACCCAGTACAAGCAGATGATCCGCCAGATGATCGCCGAGCTTGAAGATGTGCTGTTGGTGCTCAGGAAATAATTTCTGCTTTTAAATACTTCCAGTTTTCAAAAGCTTGCGATATATTCCTCAGCGTTCCGTTGAGAAGCGGAACAAGATTCACGCCTAGTCGGGGCGTAGCGCAGTCCGGTAGCGCACTAGCATGGGGTGCTAGGGGTCGAGTGTTCGAATCACTCCGTCCCGACCATATTTTTCAATGACTTAGCCCAATCTGAAAAGGTTGGGCTTTTTCATGTCTGAAAAATACTCCCACATTTACTCCCACGAATATTCTGGATCTAGGTGGCTTCGACCTAGGTATCCTCAAACGATACGCTCGAGATTGGTCGGATTGGGCAAGTAATACATAGAAACCAGCTACTGCAGCCAGGGGTGCAACGCCCACAATTGTCTACATCAACAAGGCCGCATTCATTACTGCACATCGTGGCAGTCTCCAATCTCGCTGGCTGCTCTACATGCGCAGCCAGGCGGCCCTCACTCCCTCAAAGCCTTTACCAATGAGGATAGACGCCTGTGTTATCAACCCCTCTTTCCACTCCTGCTGATGGAGAAAGTCCAAAAGCCTGGGGGGCCGTAATGGCGATGTCCCTGGCTGCGTTCGCCTTGGTCGCCTCTGAATTCATGCCGGTGAGTCTGCTTACACCGGTAGCGACTGACCTGCAGCTCACGGAGGGCCAGGCAGGCATGGGCATCTCGGTATCGGGGCTGTTCGCGCTGATGACGGCATTACTGATTGCGCCTGTCGCGGCGAAGGTCGAACGCAAGAGGCTGTTGCTGTCGATGATGATCATCATGGTCATTTCCGGGACCGTCGTTGCCTTCGCTGCAAACTACGAGACCTTCATGGCCGGGCGCGCGCTTATTGGAGTGGCAATTGGCGGTTTTTGGTCGCTGAGCGCCGCTACATCCATTCGCCTGGTCCCCGCAAATCATGTTCCACGAGCCTTGGCTCTGGTCAACGGTGGGAACGCGCTGGCGACAGTTATCGCCGCTCCAGTGGGTAGCTATCTGGGAGCCTACATCGGCTGGCGATGGGCCTTTTTCACCGTCGTGCCCGTCGCAATGATCGCATTGGCATGGCTGATGTTCAGCATGCCCAAGCTGGCTCCACGCGATACATCGCCTGGAAGCGGCAATGTTCTGCTGCTTCTCAAAAAGCCACCAATCGCACTTGGGATGCTTGCTGTGGCAGGTTTCTTCATGGGGCAGTTCATGCTCTTCACCTACCTGCGACCTTTCCTCGAAGCAGTCACGCGTCTGGATGTGTCGATGATCTCCTTCGTATTGCTGCTGATTGGCGCGGGCGGCCTGGCAGGTACCTTCTTGATCGGTCCCTTCCTTGAAGGTAACGGCCTGTACCGCACGCTTATCAGTGTGCCGATCGTGATGGCGGCGATCGCGATTGCACTCGTGATGTTTGGGCATTCACTGCTCGCCACAGCGGCGCTATTGGCGCTATGGGGCCTGATTGCCACTGCAACGCCCGTTGCTTGGTTCACATGGATAGCACGCGTAGTGCCGGATGACGTTGAGGCGGGCGGAGGCTTGTTTGTAGCCATCTGCCAGTTAGCCATCGCACTGGGAGGCACCGTCGGCGGGATTATTTTCGACGTGTTGGGCTATCGAGCGACCTTTGAAACGAGTGCGCTTTTGCTCGCAGCCACTGCAGTTCTTGCTTTTCTCGCCAGCCGATCAGCGAACAAAGCTGCTGCCAGTGAATTGAACTTCGTCCCGCAGACGTTATGGCGTCCTGCTGGTGATGCACTGCCGTCCTCTGAGCATTGACTCAGCGAAAAACCAACCACGACACCTCCAACGATTCAACTCATATGAAGGAGCCAGAGATGGAACACTTTACCTTTCACAACCCAACCCACCATCGGTGAACACCTCGCAACCCCGCTTTGGAGCGCTGGTTCGATGAAATCGGCACGCCTACGCGGCTGGGACAGTTGGGTATCGAGGAGTCGGACTTGCCTGCAATCGTCGATAACGTCCAGGTAAACGTAAAAGCGTTCGGCATCGCAGAGGCTTACCCTGCGCGTGTTGTGACCGAAATTCTCATGCACGCGCTTTAAGACAGCTCTACTTACAATCACTGATAGGAACAGAGTCATGACCCCCAATTTCTCCGCTAAAAGTGTTTTCAAAGTGACAGTCCTGGCCTTTGCCGTGGCGATGATGGGCATAGAGTCGGCCACAGCGCAGTCTCAGGCCAGCACCGCTGATCCTTCAACGCACCTGGTTCAGGCGTGGGACAAAACCTTTCCCAAGAGTGACAAGGTTGATCACCAGAAAGTGACCTTCAAGAACCGCTATGGGATCACGCTCGCGGCCGATGTCTATCTGCCAAAAAACCGTGGCGATGAGCGTCTGGCGGCTATCGTGGTCGGTGGCCCATTCGGCGCGGTGAAAGAGCAAGCTGCCGGTCTGTATGCACAGACCATGGCTGAGCGCGGCTTCGTCACACTGGCCTTCGACCCTTCCTATACCGGCGAAAGTGGTGGCGAGCCACGCAACATTGCCTCGCCGGACATCAACACTGAAGACTTTATGGCGGCGGTGGATTTCATCGGTCTGCAGTCCTACGTTGATCGCGAGCGTATTGGCATGATCGGCATCTGCGGTATGGGCGGCATGGCGTTGAACGCGGTGGCAGCTGACAAACGTGTCAAGGCTGTCGTCGCCAGCACCATGTACGACATGAGCCGGGTCATGTCCAAGGGCTACAACGACAGCGTCACGCCCGAGCAGCGTGCGCAGGCGCTGGATCAGATGAGCCGCCAGCGCTGGGTAGACGCAGCAAATGGGAAACCAGCTTATCAACCGGCCTACAACAAGCTCAAAGGCGGCGAAGCGCAGTTCCTGGTCGAGTACGCCGACTATTACGTGACGCCGCGCGGCTACCACCCGCGAGCGGTCAATTCGGGCAACGCCTGGTCGGTCACCACGCCGCAGGCGTTCATGAACATGCCGATCCTGAGCTATATCAAAGAGATTTCGCCGCGCCCGATCCTGTTCGTACACGGCGAAAAAGCTCACTCGCGTTATTTCTCTGAAACCGCTTACGCCGCGGCAGAACAACCGAAGGAACTGCTGATCGTCAAAGGTGCTACTCATGTCGATCTGTATGATCAGAAGGACAAAATCCCATTCGATGCGATGACCAGGTTCTTCACCAAAAACCTGAAAATCTAGGCGATTTCTCGAGCGCGGCGCCTTGATCGGCCATTCAGTTTGTACGCGCAGGTTGTCTGGTATTTGCTGCCGGCCATCTTGCAGGCAGGTCTTCTGATTGCCGTCTGGCTCTACAGCCTGCGGCTGCGCCGAACGGGTTATCTGAAGTAAGTGCTCAAGGTCGAAGCCCAGCTCAATGCTGGGCTTCTTGCATTCGGCGGGGATCGCCTGTGACCGGTTGCGCTACAGTATCGCACTGGAGCGAAAGGATCTTGGAGGGTGGAGGAGGCCGTCCCTGGCTCTTCCGATCTAGAACTTGAAGCGCCCTACCAACCCCTTGAGCTGACCGGAAATATCGGTCAAGCGCCCCGAGCCGGTCTGCGCCGAGTGGGCAAACTCTTCGACCAGCTGCGCGTCAGCGTGGATCTGCGCGATGTGCCGGTTGATGTCCTCGGCCACTTGGTGCTGTTCCTCGGCGGCCGTGGCGATCTGGGTGTTCTGGTCGCGAATCGAGTCCACGGAGGTGCGGATCTTGTCGAAGCTGTCGCGGGCTTGCTGGATGCGTTCGACGCTGGTCTGGGACACTTGCAGGCTGCTTTGCATCTGCTGGGTCACTTCCTGGGTGCGGCGGGCGAGGTTGCCCAGCAGGCTGTCGATCTCGCCGGTGGAGTCGGCGGTGCGCCGTGCCAGGGCCCGGACCTCGTCGGCCACGACGGCAAAGCCGCGACCCTGGTCGCCGGCCCGCGCTGCTTCAATGGCGGCGTTGAGGGCCAGCAGGTTGGTCTGTTCGGCGATCGAGCGAATGGTATCGAGGATGGTGTTGATGTTCTTGCTGTCCTGCTCCAGCGCCTGCATGGTCTGGGTCGATTGTTGCAGGTCTTCGCTGAGTTTCAGCACGCTGCCGGTAGCCTCGCCGATGTGATGTTGGCCGTCGTGTACATCGCGGTAGCCGGCGTCTGCGCTGGACGCCGCCTGGCTGCAGGAGCGGGCCACTTCGTTGGCGGTGGCGACCATTTCGTTGAACGCGGTGCTGACCAGTTCCACCGCCTGGCGCTGGCGTCCGGCCGCTTCGTTCATGTTCTGGGCCACATCGCTGGTGTCGGCTGCGGCACTTTGCAAGTCGGTAGAGGCGCTGCCGATGCGTTGTACCAGTTGGGCGATCATGCCCAGGAACTGGTTGAACCAACTGGCCAGGGTGGCGGTTTCATCCTTGCCTTGCACAGACAGCTGGCGGGTGAGGTCACCTTCACCTTCGGCGATTTCCTGCAGGCCATTGGCAACACCGCGAATCGGCCGCACGATCACACCGGCGAAACTGGCGCCGACGATGGCGAACACCACAGCCAGGGCGGCAGCGATGACGGCGATCAGCCAAGTCAGGCTCGAGGCCTCGGCCATCACCTCGTCACGCTTGATCAGGCCGATGAAGCGCCAGCCCAGGCCTTTGGAACTGACCACGTTGGCCATGTACGGTACGCCGTCGATCTCGATCTGGGTCACGCCGTCGCTGCTCTTGGCCAGTTCGGCGTAGTTGGGACCGAGGTCGGCCAGGGGCTTGAAGTTGTGCTTGGCATCGGCCGGGTCCACCAGGACGTTACCGTTGGCTTCCACCAGCATCAGGTAGCCGCTCTCGCCGAGCTTGATGTTCTTCACCAGCTCGGTGAGCTGCTTGAGCGACACGTCCAGGCAGACCACGCCCACGGGTTTGCCGCTGGCATCGGAAACCGTTTGTACGGTGCCGATCAGGGACACATCGTCAGGTGCCCAGTAGTAGGCATTCGTGCGCGCCGTGGCGCCCGGTGTCGCCATGGCGGCTTTGTACCATGGGCGCACGCGCGGGTCGTAGTTGGCCATTTTGGGATCGTCAGGCCAACTGGCGTAGCCGCCGTCGTTCATGCCCACGGAAAGGTAGGCGGTCGTTGGGTGGCTCTTGGCGAACTTTTCGAAGATGTCCAGAAGCTGCTGGTTGATCTCGGGGAAGGGCTGTTGCGCGGCGTCGGCGCTGGAGTAGTTCTTCAGCCCCTTGGCTGCAATGACCCGGGGGTCCTTGGCGAAGAATTCGACGTTCTGGCTGATGGCATCGAAAAACTGCTTCATGCCATTGTCGATCTGGCGGATCTCACGACCGCTGCTGTCCAGGAAGTTGGCCTTTGCGGCGTCGCGCAGGTTCAATACGACGAGCACTGCCACCAGGATAACCGGGAGGCAGGCGATGGCCGCGAACGCCCATGTCAGCTTCTGTTTGATATTCATGACTTCTCCCGCGGGTATTTATAAGTGTTGGGACGGCGGAAACAGCAGCGGTGCGCATTGCGAGTTTTTGGACGGGGAAAGCGCTTATGCCACTTCCAGTTTATCGACCAAGGTCGTATTCACTTTAGGAACGCCCGGAAGTTGTCGGTCATGCGATTGCAGCCGTCGTGGCGAATCTGGAAGATAGCAAGGGTGTCCGCATGCCCGCGTTTGTTGGCTACGGTGCAGGCACCAGGCAAGTCCCGATTGTCTTCATGTCATAACGAGGCCCTATGCCAAGCGCATTCGAGAGCGTACTTAAGAACAAGAACATGGCTTATCGGCCGATCGGGTCGGCGGCGGCCGACCAGGCGCCGATCCGCGTCGCGTTTGTGTTGATGGATAACTTCTCGATGATGTCCTTTACCGGTGCGGTGGATGCGCTGGTGACCGCCAACCTGATGAGCGACCGGCCCCTCTATCAGGTGCTGACGGTCGGGGTTTCCGGAGGGCAGGTGACGAGCGACCTGGGCATCGTGATCTCGACCGACATCGAGATCGGGCAACTGCCGGAAAACCAGGATGTGCTGATCGTCGCCGGTGGTTTTCGGGTGAAATTGCAGGGCAATCCGCTGCTGCGACGCAAGCTGCGCGCCAACGCGGCCTCGGGGGCGATCCTGGGGGGGTTGTGGAACGGGGTCTTTTTTGTCGCCGACGCCAACCTGCTGGACGGTTTCGAATGCGCGGTCCACCCGGAAAGCCGGGCCATGATGGCGGAGGTCTTCCCCCATGTGAAGGTGTCCAGTCGCGCCTACGTCGTGGACCGCGAGCGGATCAGTTGTGCGGGGGCGAACAGTTCGCTGCGCATGATGCTCCAGCTGATCCGCCAGACGGGAGGCGCGGCACTGGTGGGTGCTATCGAGGAAATCCTGCGCTGCGATGAATCGGGCGATGCGTCAGACTTGCCGCCGGTCTTCGTCGAGACGGACCCGACCTTGCCGGAAAGCCTGAAGCTGGCGCTGGAACTGATGTGGCAAAACGTCGAAGAGCCGCTGACCGTCGATGAACTGGCAGCCTGCGTGAAGATTTCCAAGCGCCAGTTGGAGCGGCGTTTCTGCCGCTTCTTGGGCGCCACCCCGACGCGCTATTACCTGGAGCTGCGGTTGACGCGGGCGCGTCAACTCATCCAGCAGACCAATCGGTCCGTGACAGAAATAGCCGTGGCAACGGGTTTTGTCAGCTCGCCGCATTTTCAGCGGCGTTTTCGGGATTTCTTCGGTGTGCCGCCGGGCAGCTATCGTTCGACATTCGAGCGCAAGCAGGCGTCGCGGTGAGGCGGCCTCGCCAGGGCAGGGTTGATTTTGCTGGCGAGGGGCTTGATCCGTTGTTCAAGCGGGCAGTCCCTCGTCATGGATGGTTGGTTGAGCGCGTCTTCTGGATCACGTACAGGACGATGCAACCCGAAGAGCACAACCAGATGAGCGACCCTGTCGCGGCCATGATCAATGAAAGATCGGAGCCTTCTTCGATCATTTCCGGAACGGCATAGACAAACCACAGTAGCGAAACCAGCGTATAAAACACCGCTGACATTAAAAGCTCGAATAACTTTCTTGCGTGCATGAGTATTCCTAACCCGCCTAACGAGAGGCGGGGACTTCAGGCTATGGATCAGATTCCTTTCTCTGTCTGTGCAGAGATAGGGAGGTTTATCTGTATCGGCTGACGGGGCTCGTCATTTAATACAAAAAACATCCTTGTCAGAGTCTTCGCTCTGTAATGGCCTTCGCGCGGGGGCGAATGATTGACGCCCCAGGCTAGAGACGAAGGTGTCAGGTTCTGTCGTCCGCTTGTTCGTCTGCCGACAGGTCTTTACTCTGCGAAGCAGTCAACGTTCCCTTGCAGAGCAACTTGCTAACTTCATCGGCTATCGAGCCGTCGATGATGCGCCCTTGCATCTGGTCGAACTGAGCTTTTTCCAGGCGTTCCAGGCTGTTGTACATGCCCATCTGGCGAACATTTCGATGGGCACAGTCAAGTTCCAGTTTTGTATAACTGGTGAAGTACTTGCCCGCTCTTCGTACGATGGCCTGGATGGCAGTATCGCTTTTAATGAACGAAACAATCGAGTACTCGGCATCCGAGTCGTCGTAGGCATACTGGATTTTCTGAACATCTGCTGTCGCAAAGCACGTTATAGACAGGGCGGCGATTGCTATAACCTTTTTCATGCTTTTCGTCCATGAAACCAGCAAATTAGGAATAATGATGGCAAAGTGGAATGATTTTGCCGGGTATGTAACGGTTCGTCAACAATTCGCCAATGGAGCATGGAGCGACCGCTGATCGGAATCACATTCTGAAACAGAACTTTATAGATCGTTATGCCTCGTGACAATACGCAAACGCCCGCGGCAAGGCTCTGAACCTTGCCGCGGGCGTTTGCGTAGCGGGCTTTGTTTCACGGCATCTGCGGCAACTCGTTCGGCCGCAGGTCAAAGACCAGCACCTCGGCATCCACGCCGTTGCTCAACGTCAGTGCCTGCTCCTCGCGCACCCGCACCCCATCGCCTTGTTGCAACGACAGTCCGTTCAGCTCGACGTTGCCGCGGGCTACGTGCACGTAGGCATAGCGATCAGGTGCCAGCGTCAAGGTCGCGCTCTGTTGTCCGTCGAACAGCCCGGCGTAGACCCGTGCATCCTGGCGGACCTGGAGCGAGCCATCGGCACCGTCCGGCGAGATGATCAACTGCAGGCGTCCGCGCTTGTGTTCGGCGCTGAAGTGCTGCTGCTGATAGCGCGGCGTGGCGCCGCTGACGTTGGGCACGATCCAGATTTGCAGAAAGTGCACGAGCTCGTCCGCGCTGTGATTGAACTCGCTGTGGGCCACACCGCTGCCGGCGCTCATCAGTTGCACGTCACCGGGGCGAATGACCGAGCCCGTGCCCAGGGTGTCCTTGTGCTCCAGTGCGCCTTCGAGCACATAGGAAAAGATCTCCATGTCCCGGTGCGGGTGCTGGCCGAAACCCTTGGCGGGGGCGACGCGGTCGTCATTGATGACCAGCAGGTCGGAGAAACCCTGCTGGTTGAGGTCACGGTAATTGGCAAAGGAAAAGGTGTGGAACGAGGTCAGCCAGCCGTGACGGGCGATACCGCGGTCCGAAGCTTTGCGAAGGGTCAGCATGGTGGTTCTCCTGGTGTCTGTGGGCGGTGGCTGTGGCCGTTCGCCGGGTTCAGAAGAAGATTAATGGTTATCCGTGCATTCAATAAGCGGCTGAAACACGAAAGACTGTCCGATTTGGGTGGACAATGCAGCATGCCTACCGATAGGCGCTTCGCTTCGACATAATGCGCATACTTCAGCCTGACAATGAACCTGTGGGAGCAAGCCCGCTCCCACAAGGGATTATCTGTCGCTGCGGTTCCCCTGGATTTTTTGGCGTCTTTCTCCCATGAAAACCGTTGCAATGGTGCTGTTCCCGGATTTCTTGCTGCTCGACATGGCCGGGCCCATGGAGGTGTTTTCCATCGCCAATCGTTACCTCGAGCCCCAACACCAGTACCAGTTGCTGACCCTGGGAACCGAGCGCGGCCCCATGCGCGCGTCCAATGGCGTGACGGTGCAGGCCGACATCCATATCGACCAGGCCTGGGCGGCTTATGACGTGTTGCTGGTGCCGGGTGGTCCGGGAGCCTATAACGACCAGCATCCGGGGCTGCACATCTGGTTGCGGGCCGCGGCGCAACGGGCCACGCGCTACGGTTCCATCTGCACCGGTGCTTTTGTCCTCGGCGAGGCGGGATTGCTGGACGGCTACCGCGTCACCACCCATTGGCACTACACCGAGCGCTTGGTCCTGCGTTTTCCCAAGGCTTTGGTGGAAACCGACAAGATCATCTTGCAGGACCGGCGGCTGATCACGTCCGGTGGCGTGACCGCCGGTATCGACCTGGCCCTGTCGATTGTCGCGCATGACCATGGCCGCAATGTGGCACTGGACGTGGCCAAGGTGTTGCTGGTGGTGATGAAGCGCCAGGGCGGTCAGGCGCAGTTCAGCCCGCTGGTGGCGGCCGTGGCGTCACAGGAATCGGCGATCACCCGGGTCCAGCATTATATAGTGGAGCACTTGGACGAACCGTTCACCATCGAGCGCATGGCTGAACTGGCGACCATGAGCTCGCGTCATTTTGCGCGGATGTTCGTCAAGGAAGTGAATATGACGCCCATGGAGTTCCTGCAAGGTGCGCGCATCGACCGAGCCCGCCAACTGCTGGAAAGCACCGACTTGCCTTTCAAGACCGTGGCGTTTCGCAGTGGTTTCGGCAGCGTGCGGCACATGCGTTCGCTGTTCAGTGAAAAACTCGGCCTGACCCCGGCGCAGTATCGCCAGCAGTTCAGTTGAGCCTGCGGTGTCCGTCCAGGGCACCGTGATGTCCGTGATGCGCCCTGTGCCAGCATTGTCCTGTAGCCCACGCCTGCCAAGATAACGACGAACCCTCTGGAAAGGATGCGCAGGAGCCGGGGCAGACGCGTTCGGTGAGCCGCAGCGTCACGCCCGGACCGGTTATCCGGCGCTCGATCGCCTATGAACAGTTTCGTCAAACCCGATACCGAGTTGGCGGTGAGCTTCGGTCCGTTTGCCTTCTACCGGCAGCAACGGCTGGTCACCTGTGACGGTGTCCCCCTGGCGCTGGGTGGACGGGCCCTGGACATTCTTCAGGTGCTGGTCGAGCACGCCGGTACCTTTGTCAGCAAGCAGGCGCTGATTGCCAGCGTCTGGCCGGACAGCGTCGTCGAGGCGATCAACCTGCGCGTGCACATCGCAGCACTGCGGCGGGCCTTCGGCGACGGCGGTCGCTACATCCTCAATCATCCCCGACAGGGCTATTGCCTTGCTGTGCCCCTGGCCTTGCAGACGGGCGGTGAGCGGCACAACCTGCCTGTGCGCCTGAGCCCGGTGATAGGCCGCGACCCGTTGCTCGGCCGACTGTTGCGGGACGTGCCTCGCCAGCGCCTGGTGACGGTGACGGGGCCCGGCGGCGTCGGCAAGACCACGGTGGTGTTGCGGGTGGCGGAACTGTTGCTCGAACATTTTTCCGAGGGCGCCTGGTTCGTTGACCTGAGCGCTGTCGACGATCCTTCCCGCGTAATCGTGCAGGTGGCCGGCGTGCTCGGCGTCGAGCCCGCGGCACTGGGCCAGCGGCTGGCGCACTGTCGGATGCTGCTGGTGCTCGATGGCTGCGAGCAGGTCGTCGAAGCCTGTCGCGAACTGGCGCAGACACTGCGCGAAACGGCCTGCGGTGTGACCTTGCTGTTGAGCAGTCGCGAACCGTTGAATCTGGCCCGGGAGCATGTTGTGCAACTGCCTGGCCTCACGTTGGCTCCGTCCCATGAGGCGGGGTACCCGATGGCGGTGTGTCCGGCGATGCAGTTGTTGATTGAGCGGGTGGCCGCGCGCCAACAGGGGTATGCGCCCAATGAGCGTGATCTGGCGATCCTGGCCTCGATCTGCGAGCGCCTGGACGGTTTGCCCTTGGCGTTGGAGCTGGCGGCGGTGCAGGTCGATGCCCTGGGCCTGGCTGGGGTCCTGGAACAATTGGAGTGTGGCTTGTCGCTCTTGAGCCATGGACGACGCACCGCCGTAGCGCGCCACCAAAGCCTGCAAGCGGTGCTGGACTCAAGCTTCGAACGCTTGAGGGCCGAGGAGCAAATGGCCTTGCAACGTCTGGCGGTATTCGACGGGCCGTTTACCCTCGAGGCGGCGATGGCCGTGATCAGTTGTGCGCAGTTGAGTGTCGGACAAGTGCATCGGCTGCTGTCGCGACTGGTCAACGTATCCCTGGTCATGATCCAGCGGGGTGCAGGCGTGGAGCGCTTCCATCTGCTCCAGACCACCCGAGCCTATGCCTTGGAAAAACTGCGCGGCAGTGGTCAATGGCCGCTGTTCCATCGACGCTACCGCCTGCAAGACGCGTGGGATATACCGCGTTCAAGGGGCCAGTCGGCGCGCCAGTTGCCCCAGCATAGCGCCAGCCTCTCGTAACCCGGGGGTGTCGAACCCTTCGCTGAAGCGCCGGTAGAGCGGCCCGAGCAGATCCTGTGCGGCCTGGTCCTGCCCACGCCGATGCCACAGGCCGGCCAGGGACACGGCACTGCGCAGTTCCCACGCCAGGGCGTGGTGCCGACGGGCCACGGCCAGGGCTTCCAGCAGCAGCGCTTCGGCTTGTTGCGCCTGGACCGGGTCGTTCTGCATCAGCGCGGTTTCGGCCGCCGCCCGCAAGACTTCCGCCGTGCACCAGCCGGCGGCGCCGTTGCGGGCGCGTTCGATTTGCGTAGGGCTGACGGCATCGGCGCGCAACGTGACGACGATGTCCTGGATCAGCCCGTGGGTCGGTTTCGCCTCCACGGGCGTGCCCTTGAACGCGGCTTCGTAGTGACCGGCCCAGTCATGGAACAGCAACACCGCGTGCTGGCTGGCCTGTTGCTTGAGCAGATCGAGTCGTTCCCTCGCCGTGGTGTGATCGCCGTTGTAATGGGCAATCACACAACCGGCCAGTGCCAGGGTGTAGCAGATCGAGATGCCGTGGTTGATCTGCAAGGCAATCTGCAGGGCCTGATCGGCCGTGCGCTGGGCTTTCTCGGCAAAACCCTGGAGCCAGAGTATGCGGGCCAGCACCGTCAGCGCGGCCACGCTCTGATCGTATTGCACGCCGAAACCGTGGGTGAAACGGCTCAGGTGACCGCTTTGGGCCAGGCGTTGGATCACCTGTTCGGCTTCGCGTCGGGCGGCGCGCTGGTCGCCGGTGAAATGCAGCGCCAGCACCCGCAGGCGCTGGGTGCTCAAGGACAGAGTCGGATCGCCAGGCGGGCCCAGCCGGTCGAAATCCTGGCTTTGCTCCAGGGCTTGTTGGTAATGGCCGCGACTGAGATTGATGGTCATCTGTCCCGACACGGCGCGCAATTCGCCGGTCAGGTCCTGGCATTGTTGCGCCAGCGTCCGGGCGGTGGTGAACGCGGCGATGGTGGCCGGGGTACCGCCTTCGGTGTGGTAGTTGAACGTGGCGCGGGCCAGCTCCAGGGCAAGGCTCAGGCGGGGGCAGGGCATGGGGCTGGCCCGCAACAGCGCCAGCGCCTTGTTCACATACAGTCCGTGCTCCTTGAGCAGCGACAGTTCCTGCCAGAGGGGCAGGGTGCTGGCCGTCAGGCGGATCGCCACCGCGTGGGCGCCCTGCGGACCCAACCCCCGGTCAAGGGCGGCGCGGATGTCGTCGCGATAGCTGGCGTACCGGGCGATCCAGAGCCGGGTGGGGGTGTTTTCCCACTCCGCCTGCGCCAGTTCCATGAGGGTCAGGCAACGTTCGGCGTGGCGCTCCCGGGTGGCGGCCAACTCGCCGGCTTCGGCCAATTTCTCCAGGGCGTAGCGGCGGGTGGTGTCCAGCAGGTGATAGCGCACTTCTTCATCGCCGATTTCGACGTTAAGCAATGATTTGGCAACCAACTGGCTGACGGACACCAGCACTTGGTCGGGGGCGACATGCTGGCCGACGATCACGGCCGCGGCCGATGCCAGGTTGAAGCTGCCCATGAACACGCCCAGTCGTCGCAGGCAGGTCTGCTCGCACGGGGTGAGCAGCGCGAAGCTCCACTCCAGCGTGGCGTGCAGGGTTTGCTGGCGAGGGGTGGCGTCACTCTCGTTGTCATTGCCTTTGTCACTGCGCAGCAAGGCGACACTGTCTTGCAACTGCTGATGAAGCGCCGACAGCCCCAGGCGGTCGATCTGCGCCGCTGCCAGTTCGATGGCCAGGGGAATGCCGTCCAGCCGCTGGCAGATATCGATCACCAGGGGCAGTTCGCGGTCGGTCAGCTCGAAACCTTCTTGGCTGGCCATCGCCCGCTCGGCGAACAGCTGCAGGGCCGGATACTGCAGGGTCGGATAGCCATCGACGGGCATTTCCCGAGGTGGGAACGCCAGGGCGTCCAGGCGCTGCACGTATTCACCCTCGGCCCGTAGGCTTTCGCGGCTGGTGGCCAGGATATGCAGGTGGGCCGCGCTGCGCAGCAAGGTTTCGCAGAGCACGGCGACGTCGTCGATCAAGTGCTCGCAGTTGTCGATCACCAGCAACAGGTGCCGCTCCTTGAGCTGCCGGGCGATGCTGTCCAGCGGGTCGCGTCCCCGTTGCGGGAGTTCCAGCAGGGCGGCCAGGTTGGGCACGATCAGTGCGGGATCGTTGAGCGATGCCAGGTCCAGCAGGTACGTGCCGTCGCGGTAATGGCCGATCAACCGTTCGGCCACCCGCAGAGCCACGGTGGTCTTGCCGATGCCGCCGGTGCCAACCAGGGTGATGAAGCGTTTGCGCGGTAACTGGGCCATCAGGCTGTCCACCAGGGCGTGGCGTCCGATCATGCGGCTGCGGCGCGGTGGCAGGTTGTGTGCCTGTGACGGAGGCGGGATCTGTGCCAGTTGCTCGGCGGGCGCGGAGGAGACCGGCGCGACAAAACTGTAGCCGCGCTGGGCCACGGTGACGATGTAGCGCTGGCCGTCCTGACCATCCCCCAAGGCCTTGCGCAGCGCGGCCACGTGCACTCGCAGATTGATGTCTTCCACCACGCTCTTGGGCCATACGCGTGGGATCAGCTGTTGCTTGCTCACCACCTGTGGGGCGTGTTCGAGCAGCACCAGCAGGATGTCCACCGCCCGTCGCCCCAGGCGCAGCGGCTGCCCACCCTCCAGCACCAGGCGTTGGCGCGGGTGGACCCGGTAGGGGCCGAAATGCAGGGGCTGTTCGACGGACAAGTCGAGGTAATGGCTCATGGCGCTCTCAAGTTTCCGGTCTTGGTGCCTGGGTTTACCTGAGCATATTCCTCAGGTTTTGCTTCAAGCGCAACGGCGGGAAGTCTCCACATCCATCTCGCCAGCCGCCGAACCCCGTGGCGAGGGAGCTTGCTCCCGCTGGGCCGCGAAGCGGCCCCAAAAGCCCCATCCCCCATCAATCCGGCATACCCGGGTGAATGTCGTGGGGCCGCTGCGCCCGAACGCGGACCGGCCCAGCGGGAGCAAGCTCCCTCGCCACGAAAGCACGCCAGTCCCGAAAAAATTAACAACGTTTAACTCACGCCAATCACCCCTCTGAACAGACCATGAAGCGATCCACCCACCTCAAGGAGTCACGTCATGAGCACCTTCATCACCCGCGACGGCACAGAGATCTACTACAAGGACTGGGGCAGTGGTCAACCGGTGGTCTTCAGCCACGGCTGGCCGTTGAACTCGGACAGTTGGGAAGCCCAGATGATGTTCCTGGCGTCCAAGGGGTACCGGGTGATCGCTCACGATCGCCGTGGCCACGGGCGCTCCAGCCAGCCTTGGGACGGCAACGACATGGACACCTACGCCGATGACCTGGCCGAGTTGATCGAGCGGCTGGATTTGAAGGGCGCCGTGTTGCTCGGCTTCTCCACCGGCGGTGGTGAAGTGGCGCGCTACATCGGCCGCCATGGCGCGTCGCGCGTCGCCAAGCTGGGGCTGATCTCGGCGGTTACGCCGCTCATGCTCAAGACCGCCTCCAACCCCGGCGGCTTGCCGATCGAGGTCTTCGACGGTTTGCGCCAGGGCTCCCTGGCTGACCGTTCTCAGCTATACAAAGACGTGGCCAGCGCGTTTTTTGGCGCCAACCGTCCGGGCTCCAAGGTGTCCCAAGGCATGATCGACTGGTTCTGGATGCAAGGCATGCTCGCGGGCCACAAGAACACCTATGACTGCATCAAGGCGTTTTCGGAGACCGACCTTTCCGAGGACCTGCGCAACATCGACGTGCCGACCCTCGTGGTCCATGGCGATGACGACCAGGTGGTCCCCATCGAAGCCGCCGGCATTGCCGCCGCGCAGTTGCTCAAGCATTCGCAGCTGCTGATCTACCCGGGTGCGCCCCACGGCCTGACCGACACCCACAAGGATCGGCTGAACGCCGACCTGCTGGCGTTCATCCAGGGCTGATTGAGCCACAGAACCTGTGGGAGCGAGCCTGCTCGCGATAGCGGTGGGTCAGCTTGAGACGTTGTCGGATGTGCCGACGCTTCGCGAGCAGGCTCGCTCCCACAGATCGGCATTCCACAGGACTCTAACCGATGAACCGCAACGATTTACGCCGTCTCGACATGAACCTGCTGGTGATCTTCGAGGCGCTGATGTTCGAGAAAAACCTGACCCGCGTCGCCGAAAAGCTGTTCATGGGGCAGCCGGCGGTGAGCGCGGCGTTGGGGCGACTGCGGGATCTGTTCGATGACCCGCTGCTGATCCGTCACGGCCGAGGCATGGAGCCGACCCCTCGGGCCCTGGTCATCCTGCAAGAGCTGCAACCGGCCATGGACACCATCTCCAGCGCGGTCAGCCGGGCCAAGGCGTTCGATCCGTCCACCAGTTGCGATGTGTTCCGTATCGGCCTGTCCGATGACGCCGAATTCGGCCTGTTCCCACCGCTGTTGAGCCGACTGCGCGACGAAGCGCCGGGGATCATCGTGGTGGTGCGCCGAGCCAATTATCTGCTGATGCCGTCGCTGCTGGGCAGCGGCGAAATCAGCGTCGGCGTCAGCTACACCACCGATTTGCCGGCCAACGCCAAGCGCAAGAAGCTGCGGGACATTCCCTGCAAGGTTTTGCGTGGCGACAAGCGTCCGGGGCCGCTGACCCTGGACGAGTACTGCGCGCGGCCCCACGCCATGGTGTCGTTCTCGGGAGACCTGTGCGGCAACATCGACCTGGACCTGGCCCGTATCGGCCGCACCCGCAAGGTGGTGTTGGGGGTGCCGCAGTTCAGTGGGCTGCGGGCCTTGCTTGCCGGCACCGAACTGATCGCCACCGTGCCCGACTACGCGGCTTGCGCACTGGTGGAAGGGTGTGCGCTGCGTGCCGAGGACCCGCCGTTCGAGATCAATGCCGCCGAACTGTCGATGGTCTGGAGCGGCGTGCATGACAACGACCCGGCCGAGCGCTGGCTGCGTTCGCGCATTGCCACCCACATGTCCCAACCATTGCCGGTCGCAGCTTATGCGGATTTGGCCGGTGCCCAGCGATGAACATGATCGATGAGCGTCCGTTGCAGGACCTGGGCCTGTTGTTCCTGCGCCTGAGCGGCGCGTTGTTCCTGCTATGGGTCCATGGGCTGCCGAAGCTGTTGCACTACAGCGTCGAGCTGACCCGGATCGAAGACCCGTTTCACCTCGGCGCGGCGCCGACCCTGGTGCTGGCGATTTTCGCCGAGGTGCTTTGCCCACTGTTGATTGCCGTCGGTGTCCTGGTGCGCCTGGCGTGTCTGCCTATCCTGTTCTTGCTGGCCGTGGCGCTGCTGGTGGTGCACCCGCAGTGGAGCCTGGAAGAAGGGCAGTTCGGTTGGCTGCTGCTGATTGTATTTACCAGCGTATTCATCGCCGGGCCCGGGCGCCTGGCGATGAACGCGCGTTTTGCTGGAGTGCTCCGTCATGTCTGAACCCCAAGCCCTTGAACCCGTAGCGGGCGCCGCCAAGCCCGGCTTCGACGAAATCGTCACCCTGGTGGTCAAGCACCGGATCAAGGCCGGTCAGGACGCGGCCTATGAAGCCTGGTTGCGTCGCATCGTGAGCGTGGCTGGCCAGTGGCCGGGTCACCTGGGGGTGGATGTGGTCCGTGGCAAGCAGGGCGGGTTGTCGCTGTTCACCTGCGTGCTGCGTTTCTGTTCCACCGAGGCCATGCAACGCTGGCTGGATTCGCCCGAGCGCCGGGAACTGGTGGAGGAGGCCACGCCCTTGCTGGCCGACGGCGACCAGACCGAGGTCGCGCCCCACAAGGAGTTCTGGTTCGCACCGTTGGCCGATGCCGCCACACCGCCGCCGCGCTGGAAACAGTCGGTGGTGACGCTGCTGGTGATCCTGCCCCATACCTTGCTGGTGCCGCTGCTCTGGGGCCCGGTGCTGCAAATGCATGCGTTGCTTTCCAACTACGTGGTCGCCACGTTCCTGATCACCCTGACCATCGTGCTGTCGGTGGTGTACGTGTGCATGCCGCTGGCGACGCGTCTGTTCGCCCCGTGGCTGGAGGCCTCGAAGGCCCACGAGCACCTGCAGTCCTAGCTGACATCGTTGTGGCGAGAAAGGCTTGTGTGGCGAGGGCGCTTGCTCCCGCTGGGTGGCGCAGCCACCCCAAAGAGCTTAGGGCCGCTTCGCGCCCCAGCGGGAGCAAGCTCCCTCGCCACGGTATTGATTTCTGATAGTTAAAGGAGAACTCTATGAACGCCGATCTGATTCTGTTCAATGGCCAGTTCCATACCGTCGACCGTGAGAAACCCCGTGTCAGTGCGGTCGCCATCAGCCAGGGGCGCTTCGTCGCGGTAGGCACCGATGCCGAAGCCATGGCTCTGCGCGGCAGCGCTACCCAAGTGATCGACCTCAAGGGTCGCACCGTGATCCCCGGGCTCAACGACTCGCACTTGCACCTGATCCGCGGTGGCCTGAACTACAACCTAGAACTGCGCTGGGAAGGCGTGCCGTCCCTGGCAGATGCGTTGCGCATGCTCAAGGACCAGGCCGACCGCACGCCAACCCCACAATGGGTGCGCGTGGTGGGCGGCTGGAACGAATTCCAGTTCGCCGAAAAGCGCATGCCGACCCTGGAAGAACTCAACCAGGCCGCGCCCGACACCCCGGTGTTCGTGTTGCACCTGTATGACCGCGCCTTGCTCAACCGCGCCGCGCTGCGGGTAGCCGGCTACACCCGCGACACGCCGAACCCGCCGGGCGGCGAGATCGTCCGTGACAGCAAGGGCGAGCCCACCGGCATGCTGGTGGCGCGGCCCAACGCGATGATCCTTTACTCGACGCTGGCAAAAGGGCCGAAGCTGCCGCTGGAGTACCAGGTCAACTCCACGCGCCAGTTCATGCGTGAACTCAATCGCTTGGGCCTGACCAGCGCCATCGACGCCGGCGGCGGTTTCCAGAACTACCCGGACGACTACGCGGTGATCGAGCAGTTGGCCCGCGAGCAACAGTTGACGGTGCGCATCGCCTACAACCTGTTCACCCAGAAACCCAAGGAAGAACTCACCGACTTCAAGAACTGGACCGCCAGCGTCAAGTTGCACCAGGGCGATGACTTCCTGCGGCACAACGGCGCCGGCGAAATGCTGGTGTTCTCGGCGGCCGACTTCGAAGACTTCCTGGAGCCTCGCCCGGACCTGCCGCCCGGCATGGAGCAGGATCTTGAGCCGGTGGTCCGGCATTTGGTGGAACAGCGCTGGCCGTTCCGCCTGCACGCCACCTATGACGAGTCCATCAGCCGCATGCTCGACGTGTTCGAGAAGGTCAACCGCGATATTCCGTTCAACGGCTTGCCGTGGTTTTTCGACCACGCCGAGACCATCACGCCGAAGAACATCGAGCGCGTGCGGGCGTTGGGTGGCGGCATCGCGATCCAGGACCGCATGGCGTTCCAGGGTGAGTATTTCGTCGATCGCTACGGCGCCAAGGCTGCCGAAGCCACGCCACCGATCAAGCGCATGCTGGCCGAAGGCGTGCCGGTGGGCGCGGGCACCGATGCGACCCGAGTATCGAGCTACAACCCCTGGACCTCGCTGTACTGGATGGTCAGCGGTCGCACGGTCGGCGGCCTTTCGCTGCACGAGGAGGGCCTGCCGCGCCTGACCGCCCTGGAGTTGTTCACCCACGGAAGCGCCTGGTTCTCGTCCGAGCAAGGCAAGAAAGGCCAGATCAAGGTCGGCCAACTGGCGGACCTGGCTGCCTTGAGCGCGGACTTCTTCAGCGTCGAGGAAGAAGCCATCAAGTGGATCGAGTCGGTGTTGACGGTGGTCGACGGCAAGGTGGTGTACGCCGCCGGTGACTTCGAAAAACTCGGCCCGGCCAGCGTTCCGGTGCTGCCGGACTGGTCGCCGGTGGTCAAGGTCCCTGGGCACTGGCGCCCGACCTCGCCGTTGCAGGCCCAGGTTCACCAGTGCAGCGGCCCATGCACCGTGCATTCCCACAGCCATGAACGCGCGCGGTTGTCGAACGTTCCGGTCAGCGATTTCCAAGGTTTCTGGGGCGCGTTTGGCTGCTCCTGCTTTGCCTTCTGACCCAGACACTGATTTTCCCCCTGTGGGAGCGAGCCTGCTCCCACAAGGATTTGTAACATCCATGCATAAGGAGTCATCCCATGAGCAACATGCCTGCGTACAACCGTCTGAACAAGGACGATGCGGTGGTCCTGCTGGTCGATCACCAGACCGGCCTGATTTCCCTGGTCCAGGACTTCTCGCCCAACGAGTTCAAGAACAACGTCCTGGCCTTGGCCGACCTGGCGAAATTCTTCGAACTGCCCACCATCCTGACCACCAGCTTCGAGAAAGGCCCCAACGGCCCGCTCGTGCCGGAACTCAAGGAAATGTTCCCGGACGCGCCGTACATCCCACGTCCAGGCCAGATCAACGCCTGGGACAACGAAGACTTCGTCAAGGCGATCAAGGCCACTGGCCGCAAGCAACTGATCATCGCGGGTGTGGTGACTGACGTTTGCGTGGCGTTCCCGACCCTGTCGGCGCTGGCCGAAGGCTTCGACGTGTTCGTCGTGACCGACGCCTCGGGCACCTTCAACGAAACTGTGCAGCAAGCCGCCTGGGCGCGCATGACCGCGGCTGGTGCGCAGATGATGAACTGGTTCTCGGTGGCCTGTGAACTGCACCGCGACTGGCGCAACGACATCGAAGGCCTGGGCAACCTGTTGTCCCAGCGCATTCCGAACTACCGTAACCTGATGAACAGCTATGCGGCGCTGACGGCCAAGTAAGCTGTATGAGTTGAACCTGTGGCGAGGGAGCTTGCTCCCGCTGGGCTGCTTGCAGCCCCAAAAAGAACGGCCGCTACGCGCCCGAGCGGGAGCAAGCTCCCTCGCCACAACGACTCATTGAATTCGGGAGTTTGCTCGCGATAGTAGTGGCAGACTCAACTCTTTCAAATAGGCTTGAATCCGCTCACAATTCCTGGGAAAAACATCCCACTGTCCACCCCAGGAGTGACAATGAACCCCTTCGAAGAAATGCGCATCTTTGCCCAGGTCATGGAGTCGGGCAGTTTCACGGCGGCGGCGGACAAGCTCGGGCTGTCCAAGCAGTTTGTCAGTCGCAAGCTCATGGCGCTGGAGCAGCGCCTCGGCGTGCGCTTGCTCAATCGTTCGACACGCCGGCTGGACGTCACACCCCTTGGGCAGCGCTACTACGAATCGGCCCTGCGCCTGCTCGGTGAAGTCGAACAACTGGAGCAAGGCATCAGCGGCCAGACCAGCGAACCCCGTGGCACCGTGCGCCTCAGCGCGCCGCTGTCCTTCGCCGTGGCGCACTTGGGCAGCCTGCTGCCGCTGTTCCTGCAACGTCATCCTGGGGTCAGCGTGGAAGTGGACCTGAGCGATCGCTCGGTCGATTTATTGGGGGAGGGTTATGACCTGGCGCTGCGCATCGGCGTGCTGGAGGATTCGACCTTGATCGCCCGGCGCATCGCGACCATCGAACGGGTCTATTGCGCGAGCCCCGATTACCTGGCCCGGCGCGGCACGCCTTCGCGACCGGAGGACCTTCGCGAACATGACTGCCTGCCTTATGGGCACAGCCGCCAAGTGCAGTGGCGGTTCGCCGGGGCTGGGAAATCCCTGACCCTGGAAGTCGCCGGACGCATGCGCGCCAACAACGGCGACCTGCTGCGCGAGGCCGCCATTGCAGGCATGGGCGTGACCTATTTGCCGACCTTCATCGTGGCCCAGGCGCTGGCCGACGGCCGCTTGACCCAAGTCTTGAAAGGCTTTGAAACCGAGCCGCTGACGTTGTCGGCGGTGTATCCGCAACATCGGCAGAGTGCTCGACCGGTGCAAGCGTTGGTGGCGTTCCTGCGCGATCAGATGCAATAAGCTGCACGGTGCCTTCAGCCGCCGGACGACGGCTGAAGCACGGTGCGCCGGGTCAGGCGGCGAGGTTGCTGAGTTCTTTCTTGAACTGCGCTTTCATGGTTTCCATTTCTTCGCCCAAGGCATCCAGCTTCGCCTTGCCGAGCAGTCTCCTGGCTTGAGGAAACATCTCTTTCTCTTCTTCCTCGATGTGGTGTTCCAGCAGTTCCTTGACCACTTTCATCCGGCCGGCGAATTCCGGCTGGGACGGGTCGGTGGCTTTCAGGTCGGGCAACACCAGCGAGTCGACGGTACGGTGTTCTTCCTTGGCCTCGTAGTACATTTGCGCCGCCTCCTTGCCGCCGGCTTCCTTGAAGGCTGGGTAGAGGATGTCTTCCTCCAGGCGGGTATGGATCGACACTTCCATTTCCAGCTTGGCCAGCAGGTCGGTGCGCTTCTTGATGGCGCGATCGGTGGAGTCGCTCAACTGGGTCAGAATGGCTTTGACGCGTTCATGGTCGGCTTTCAACAGGTCGATAGCGTTCATACATGGCTCCTGGCAATTCACGGTTGCGGGCAGGCTGTAGGCGCCGACGCCGCGTAAGGGGTGAATTGCATCAGCCGTGCCAGCCCGGACTGATCGGAAAAGCGTTCAAGAACAGCAGGTTGGATGAACGGTTCTGTTCACCCTTCGTGCAAGCTGCATGAGGCCGGCGCAAAACGCCTTGCACTTTGCGTTGTCCTGACTGAAATCTCCCACAAGGGGATTTGTCGTTCAGTGATCGAGCAACTGGCGAACCCGTCCGGCGATCGCCAGGCACGAAGTCAGCCCGGGTGATTCGATGCCGAACAGGTTGATCAAGCCCGGCACCTGGTGCTCGGTTTCGCTGCTGATCAGGAAGTCCCGGGCAGGCTCGTCGGGGCGGCTGATTTTGGGCCGGATGCCGCTATAGGCCGGTTGCAGGCTGTGCGCCGGCAGCCCCGGCCAGTAATCGCGGATTGCCCGGTAAAAGGCCTCGGCCCGGGTGGGGTCGACGTGGTAGTCCTCGCGCTCGATCCACTCGACGTCCGGGCCGAAACGCGCCTGGCCCGCCAGGTCGAGGGTCATGTGGATGCCCAAGCCGGCGGTTTGCGGGGCGGGGTAGACCAGGTGCCGGAAGGGCGCACGTCCGGCCAGGGCGAAGTAGTTGCCCTTGCACAGGTAATCCTGGGGGATCGATTGCGGTGCCAAGCCGTCGATACGGCGGGCAAGGGCAGGGGCCTGGAGCCCGCCAGCGTTGATCAGTTGGCGGCAGGACAGGTTCATCTGCGCCGTGCCGGCCAGCTCCAGCACGAAACCTTCGGCGGTGACACGCGCACTCGACAACGGCGTGTGGAAGGCGATGCTCGCACCCGCTGCCTCGGCGTCGCCCTGCAGGGCCAACATCAACGCGTGTGAATCGACGATACCGGTGGACGGTGAATACAACGCGCCAACGCAGGCCAGCTCCGGTTCCAGCGCCTGTGCTTGTTCTTGATCGAGCAGACGCAGGTCGTCCACGCCGTTGAGCACGCCACGGGCCAGTAAGGTTTGCAGCCCGGCCAACTGCGCCGGGTCCTTGGCCACGATCAGCTTGCCCAGCCGACGGGTTTCAACGCCGTGGCTGTCGCAATAGGCGTACAGCTGTCGCCGACCTTCGACACACAACTGCGCCTTGAGGCTGCCGGGAGGGTAATAGAGGCCGGCGTGGATGACTTCGGAATTGCGCGAACTGGTGCCCGTGCCGATGGCTGCACCGGCCTCGATCACCAACACTTCGCGACCGGCCCGGGCCATTTCCCTGGCGACGGCAAGGCCGATCACGCCGGCGCCTGCCACCACACACTCGATATCGACGTTCAACCGGGTTTCTCCTTCAGGGGACGTTGGCGGGTTCAGGATAGCCTTGCTGCGCAGAATGAATGAGCAAAAAAACATTCTTCTGAAGCAGCCCGTCTTTCGCTCTACCGGGGTTCAGTAACGGCCATTAGGCTCCGCCCCCGCTTAGAAAGATCTGCCGCGGCAACTTGAAGCCCCGCAACTTGAGCAA
>NZ_JBMDJD010000030.1:0-72257 GCF_057809015.1 Pseudomonas sp. FG6 | reverse complement strand
GACTGCGCCGGAAGTGGGGCGAATTATAGAGATCCAGAATCTGCCGTCAACCCCTGCTTTCAATTTTTACTCAGATTTCAGTGTGATACGTGCAAAAGCCTTCTTGCCGGCCTGACATACATGGGTGGAACCCAGCTTATATACATAAGTACGATCCACCACTTCACCATCTACACGCACACCAGCCGAACCAAGGAGATCTCGTGCGACCGCCGCATTCTTCACCAGGCCCGCCTTATTAAGGACAGCAGCGATAGGCATATCTTCAGCAGCAACCAACTCGATCTCTGGCAGATCATCCGGCAGCTCGCCATCCTTCATTCTGTTTCCCGCCGCACGGTGAGCACTGGCCGCCGCTTCTTCACCATGGAATCGCGCAACGATTTCTTCGGCCAGCTTGATCTTGATGTCACGCGGATTCGCTCCAGCCTCGACATCTGCGCGCAGGGCATTGATCTCATCCATCGAGCGGAAGCTCAGCAGCTCGAAGTAACGCCACATCAGCACATCAGGAATAGAAACCAGCTTGCTGTACATGACGCCCGGCGCCTCCTGAATGCCGACGTAGTTGCCCAACGACTTGGACATCTTCTTCACGCCATCCAGACCTTCCAGCAGCGGCATGGTCAAGATGCACTGAGCCTCTTGGCCGTATCCACGTTGCAGCTCACGCCCCATCAACAGGTTGAACTTCTGGTCGGTGCCGCCGAGCTCGACATCGGCGCGCAACGCAACCGAGTCATACCCCTGCACGAGCGGATAAAGAAACTCGTGGATGGCAATCGACTGATTGGACTTGTAGCGCTTGTCGAAGTCGTCGCGCTCGAGCATGCGAGCCACGGTGTACTGGGAGGTCAGGCGAATGAAGTCCGCTGGACCCATCTCATCCATCCAGGTGGAGTTGAAAGCCACTTCGGTCTTGGCTGGATCAAGAATCTTGAAAACCTGGGTTTTGTAGGTCTCGGCATTTTCGAGCACCTGCTCACGCGTCAGCGGCGGACGCGTTGCACTCTTCCCACTCGGGTCACCGATCATTCCGGTGAAGTCACCTATAAGGAAGATGACCTGATGGCCCAACTCCTGGAACTGGCGCAGCTTGTTGATGAGCACGGTATGCCCCAGGTGCAGATCAGGCGCCGTAGGGTCAAAACCAGCCTTGATACGCAAAGGCTGCCCGCGCTTGAGCTTTTCGACCAGCTCGGACTCGACCAACAGTTCTTCCGCACCACGCTTGATCAGCGCTAGCTGCTCTTCAACCGACTTCATAACAGACCCGCAAGGCTCAGATTCAAAGGGCCCTAACCATACAAGATCGCGCACCAAATACAAGGTTTGCCAGGCATACGGGCACCAATCCGCAGACAGAGCGTCTGCAGGCTTGCTTCGCAGGGGTTTTGGTTATATTTTATACAGTTATTTCATCTTCATCATGTCATTCATCTTTTCCAATTCAATTTTTTCAAAAGCCAAACTACTTATGACTACAGAACCGTCTAAAGCGCCGCCGCTTTACCCAAAGACCCACCTGCTTGCTGCAAGTGGCATCGCAGCCCTCCTTAGCCTGGCGCTCCTGGTATTCCCTTCCAGTGATGTTGAAGCCAAAAAGACGACTCTGAGCCTTGAACTGGAAAGTCCCGCTGAACAACTGACTCAAGAACAAGACGCCGCGGAATCCATTCAAGCCACAAACGAATCCGCGTCTTCCCCTTTTGCGCAGATTGACGACGGCACCCAGGACGCTGCCGAGACGGCACAGGCGGCAGCGCCTGCAGCGCAAGAAAAGAAAGGCCCGGACCACCGCGAGGTGATCGTTGCCAAAGGCGATACACTGTCCACGCTGTTCGAAAAAGTAGGCCTGCCCTCCACCTCAGTCCACGAGATCCTGGCAAGCGACAAGCAAGCCAAGCAGTTCACCCAGTTGCAGCGCGGCCAGAAACTCGAGTTCGAACTCAATCCAGACGGGCAACTGAACAACCTGCACACCAAGCTGAGCGATCTCGAGAGCATCACCCTGACCAAAAATGACAAGGGGTATGTCTTCAACCGCGTGACTTCCAAGCCTACCGTGCGCTCTGCGTACGCTCATGGCGTTATCAACAGTTCGTTGTCCCAATCGGCAGCACGCGCCGGTCTTTCCCATAGCTTGACCATGGACATGGCCAGCGTGTTTGGCTACGACATCGACTTCGCCCAGGATATTCGCCAGGGTGACGAGTTCGACGTCATCTACGAACAAAAGGTGGTCAATGGCAAAAGTGTCGGCAACGGCCCGATTCTCTCTGCACGCTTCACCAACCGCGGCAAGACATACACCGCGGTTCGCTACACCAACAAGCAAGGTAACAGCAGCTACTACACGGCCGATGGCAATAGCATGCGCAAGGCGTTCATTCGCACGCCGGTCGACTTCGCCCGCATCAGCTCGAAGTTTTCCGCAGGCCGCAAACACCCGATCCTGAACAAGATCCGCGCCCATAAAGGCGTCGACTATGCCGCCCCACGCGGCACCCCCATCAAGGCTGCCGGCGACGGCAAGGTGTTGCTGGCCGGGCGCCGCGGCGGCTATGGCAATACGGTGATCATCCAGCACGGCAATACCTACACCACGCTCTACGGCCACATGCAGGGCTTTGCCAAAGGCGTGAAGACCGGCGGCACGGTCAAGCAAGGCCAGGTGATCGGATACATCGGCACCACCGGGTTGTCCACCGGTCCGCACCTGCACTACGAATTCCAGGTCAACGGCGTCCACGTCGATCCACTTGGGCAGAAGCTTCCAATGGCCGATCCGATCGCCAAATCCGAGCGGGCCCGCTTCCTGGCACAAAGCCAACCACTGATGGCTCGCATGGATCAGGAAAAAGCCACCATGCTCGCCTCGAACAAGCGCTGACCCATGGCGCTTTACATCGGAGTGATGTCCGGGACCAGCCTGGATGGCCTGGACATCGCACTGGTCGAACTGACCCCGACGATCCAATTGATCGCCACGCACTACATTCCCATGCCCGCTCCCCTGCGCACAGAACTGCTCGGCCTGTGCAGCAGCGGGCCTGACGAAATTGCCCGCTCCGCCATTGCCCAGCAGAGCTGGGTGAGACTGGCCGCCGAAGGCATCCATACCTTGCTCGATAAACAAGCGCTCAAACCCGAAGCGGTAAGGGCAATCGGCAGCCACGGTCAGACGATTCGTCACGAACCGGCTCGCGGCTTCACCGTGCAGATCGGCAACCCGGCGCTGCTGAGCGAATTGACTGGCGTGACCGTCGTCGCCGACTTCCGTAGCCGCGACGTGGCCGCCGGAGGGCAAGGCGCCCCTCTGGTTCCTGCATTTCACGAAGCCTTGTTCGAAGAACGCGCCGGCAACCGCGCGGTACTGAACGTGGGCGGCTTCAGCAACCTCAGCCTGATAACTCCCCAGAAGGCCGTAGCGGGCTTCGATTGCGGCCCCGGCAACGTATTGCTCGACGCGTGGATACACCAGCAACGCGGCGAGCATTTCGATCGTGATGGTCAATGGGCTGCTAGCGGACAGGTAGAGCCGAGCCTGCTCAAGGTGCTGCTCAGCGATCCGTTCTTTGTTACCACGGGCCCGAAAAGCACCGGACGCGAAGTGTTCAACCTGCCATGGCTCACCCAACACCTGTCATCCCTGCCCACGTTCCCACCGGAGAATGTGCAGGCGACACTGCTGGAGCTGACAGCCTTGTCCGTCGTCGAGTCGCTGCAAGGCGCCCAGTCGGATACGCAGGAACTGCTGGTGTGCGGTGGCGGCGCGCACAACCGTACGCTCATGAAGCGCTTGGCCGAATTGCTGCCGAACGCCAACGTCACCAGCACGGCCGCATATGGTGTAGACCCGGACTGGGTCGAGGCCATGGCTTTCGCCTGGCTGGCTCATTGTTGCCTTGAAGGCATTCCCGCCAATCGCCCGAGTGTCACTGGCGCCCGCGGCTTGCGCGTGCTGGGTGCCATCTACCCTGCCTGACCCTCACAACCAGATCCCGGACAGCAAAACGCCGCAGGGCCCTAAGGCACTGCGGCGTTTTTTATTGGAACTGTGTCAGACCGAGAACGAAGAACCGCAGCCACAGGTTGTGGTGGCGTTGGGATTCTTGATCACGAACCGCGACCCTTCCAGACCTTCCTGATAATCCACCTCGGCACCGGCCAGGTACTGGAAGCTCATCGGGTCGACCACCAGACTGACGCCTTCGCGCTCGACGATGGTGTCGTCTTCGGCCACTTCCTCATCGAAAGTGAAGCCGTACTGAAAACCTGAACAACCGCCGCCCGTTACAAATACGCGCAGCTTCAAACGATCATTGCCCTCTTCATCGACCAGGCTCTTCACCTTGTGCGCAGCACCGTGGGTGAATTGCAAAGCCGTGGGGGTGAAGGTCTCGACGCTCATGCTGAATATCTCCCGGCGTTGACGCCGCCATAATGCGTAATGGCAGGCATTATCCGCTTCTCCTAGAAAACTGGTCAACTATTTGAGGAGTGGCGGCAAGCCACAAGCCTGAAGCTGCGAGCACGTAGCTAAAAGCTTGCAGCCTGTAACTGCCGTTAAGGCAACATCCCGGCATGGGACAAACCCAGGCGCTCATCAAGCCCGAACAGAATGTTGAGGTTCTGCACCGCCTGGCCGGATGCGCCCTTGACCAGGTTATCGATGACCGACAAGACCACCACCAGATCACCGTCCTGTGGGCGGTGCACTGCGATCCGGCAAACGTTCGCGCCCCTCACGCTGCGGGTTTCCGGATGGCTACCGGCCGGCATTACGTCAACGAACGGCTCATCGGCGTAACGCTTTTCGAACAGCGCCTGCAGGTCCACCGAACGGTCGACGACGGTTGCGTAAAGAGTGGAGTGGATACCACGGATCATCGGCGTCAGGTGTGGCACAAAGGTCAGGCCGACATCTTTGCCCGCCGCCCGACGCAACCCCTGGCGAATTTCCGGCAGATGACGGTGCCCTTTGACGGCGTATGCCTTCATGCTTTCCGAGGTTTCGGAATACAGCGAACCCACGCTGGCACCACGTCCGGCACCGCTGACACCGGACTTGCAGTCGGCGATCAGTCGCGAAGCATCGGCCAGACCGGCTTCGAGCAGTGGCAGGAAGCCCAGTTGCGTTGCAGTCGGATAGCAACCCGGCACCGCAATCAGCCGTGCCTGCCTGATTTTCTCGCGATTGACTTCCGGCAACCCATAGACCGCTTCGTCCAGCAGGTCCGGTGCGCCGTGGGGCTGGCCGTACCATTTGGCCCATTCGTCCGCATCTTGCAGACGGAAGTCCGCCGACAGGTCGATGACCTTGGTCCCGGCGGCCAACAGCTCACCCGCCAGGGCGTGGGCGACGCCATGCGGCGTGGCGAAGAACACCACGTCACAGGCACCGAGGGTCTTGATGTCCGGCACGCTGAATGCCAGGCCGTCGTAATGGCCGCGCAGGTTCGGGTACATGTCCGCCACGGCCAGGCCGGCCTCGGATCGCGAGGTGATGACCACCACCTCAGCTTGCGGATGCTGTGCCAACAGACGCAGCAGTTCGACACCGGTGTAACCCGTGCCGCCGACGATACCGACCTTGACCATAAACCTGCCCTCAACGAACCCACTGGAAAGCCGTCGATAATAGGGGCCGCGCAGCCCGGCGACAACCGCCAAGGTGACGTGCGGCCGCTCTAACCTCTACTATCGGGCTACCGTGAATCTGGGAATAACCAAAAATGCTCTATCTGTGGCTCAAAGCACTTCACATTGTCAGCATGGTTTGCTGGTTTGCAGGCCTGTTTTACCTGCCTCGCCTGTTTGTCTATCACGCCCAAAGCGAAGACAGCATCAGCAAGGAACGCTTCTGTGTCATGGAGCGCAAGCTGTATCGCGGCATCATGGGCCCGGCGATGATCGCGACCCTGGTGTTCGGCATCGGATTGCTGAGCCTGAATGCGAGCGCGTACTTCAGCCAAGGTGGCTGGATGCACACCAAGCTGACCCTGGTGGTGCTGCTGATCGGCTATCACCATATGTGCGGCGCACAGCTCAAGCGCTTCGCCCGTGGCGAAAACACCCGCAGCCATGTCTTTTATCGCTGGTTCAATGAGGTACCGGTACTGATATTGCTGGCTATCGTCATCCTGGTCGTCGTGCGTCCGTTCTAACCCTTCGCCGCACAACTGCTCGGCGCAGATTCGGCCTACTGCACAATGCGCTTCACCGGTACCACTGGAAGTCATGCGCCTGACGCCTATAAAGAGATGTTGCTCACATCCGGGGCCGCAGACATCGTGCATACTCCTATGGCCTGCAGTGTACCGGCCTGTTTCATGCGCCAGAGCCAGGAAAACCCAACAAACACTTAACTTTCAAAGACAAGGATGCCGGGCATGAGTGAAACCCGTTTCAATATCGTATTCGACGGAGCCCTGATGCCGGGCGTCGATAGCGGCACCGCCAAACTCAACCTCGCCGAGTTGTTCAAGAGTGACGTCAGCGCCATTGAACGACTGTTCAGCGGGCGCAAGGTGGCCCTTAAAAGCAACCTGTCCCAGAACGAGGCGCAGAAGTATCTGGAAGCGCTCAACAAAAGCGGGATCGATGCGCGCATCGAAGCCGAGCCATCCCTGCAACTGAACCTCGGCGAGGTACAGGAGTCGCCTCACCCAGCAGGCGAACGCCACTCCGATTCGATCATCGACCCGGTTTCCCCGTACGCGCCTCCCCGGGCCCAGGTCGGCGAAGCACTTGCCGAATACAGTACGCTAAAGCCATTCAGCTTCGATGGACGCATCGGGCGCCTGCGCTACCTGGCCTGGACCATGGTGTTGACGCTGGCCATGTTGCCGGTCGTCGGCCTGGGCTTCTGGTTCGCCATGGGCTCGCTGCTGGCCTCCGACTCGATGGCCACACTGGTCGTCGGCGGCCTGTTCGCCGTGGTCATCCTGCTCGCTTTTGCCTTCGTGAGTATCCAGTTCAGCGTGCAGCGCCTGCACGACCTGGGGTGGTCCGGCTGGCTGTGGCTGATCAACCTCGTGCCATTTGTCGGTAGCATTTTCCCCTTCGTGCTCTTCATCGCTCCGGGCAATGCCGGTGCCAATCGCTACGGTCCGCCACCGCCTCCCAACAGCACCGCCGTCAAGGTCCTTTCGTGGTTGTGGGTCGTCATGATCGTACTGATGTTCGTCGGTCTTCTGGCCGGCGCGTTCAGCGGCCTCACCGAGGAATACGACAACAGCTCCCTGAGCAGCTATGAAAGCAGCGAATCCAGCGGTGATACCAGCGAAGAACCTGCTGCCGAAGCAGCCGAGTCGCCCTCGCCTTCTGTAGACTATGAAGAAGAGGAACAATAAGCGCGCTTCCTGCCGGTGACAGCCCAGTCCACCGGCGGCGGGCTGTCGCGATGGAGAACTGCATGACCCGTTACGCCCTGATCACTGGCGCATCCAGTGGCATTGGTCTGGCCATGGCCGAAGCACTGGCACGGCGCGGCCGTGACCTGATACTGGTGGCTCGACAGCGTGATCGGCTGGAAAGTATTGCCATGGAACTGACTCAACGCTTTGGCGTGGAAGTACTGTTCCGGGCGTGTGACCTGGGGGAACCGTTGAGGCTTTCGGGGTTTCTCCTGGAGCTGGAAGAGGGCGAGCGGCAGATCGACCTGCTCGTCAACTGCGCCGGCATCGGCACCAGCGGCCCGTTCCTGGGCCAGGACTGGATGACCGAGCAGGACCTGATCGAAGTCAACATCCTGGCCCTGACCCGCCTGTGCCATGCCGTAGGCAACAGCATGGCGCTGCATGGCGGCGGCCAGATACTCAACGTCGCATCGATCGCCGCGTTCCAGCCTGGCCCCTGGATGAGTACCTACTACGCCAGCAAGGCCTATGTGTTGCACTTCTCCGAAGCCTTGCGGGTCGAACTCAAGAAATGCGCAATCAAGGTTTCGGTGCTTTGTCCCGGTCCCACCCGGACCAGCTTCTTCGCCAGGGCCCAGTTGGATGAGCAGACATTCAACGACAAATCGATGATGAGCCCGGAAGAAATTGCGCTGTACACCGTGCGCGCACTCGACCGCAACCGGGCCATCATCATTCCCGGGCGCCGCAATCGCTGGCTGGCCGCGTTGCCGCGACTGGGCTCGCGATGGCTAGTGCGCAACCTTTCGGGCATGGTCAACAAGGCCCACTGCCCACACTGATGCCCGTGAGATTGAAAAACCAGGCTTGGCGCCTCGGCCTTGAGTACACTCGACTTCGACTAACCCATGGAGAAACCGCTTTGGATACTCTGTTTACCAAGATCATCAACCGGGAGATCCCGGCGAAGATCATCTACGAGGATGACCAGGTCCTGGCATTCCACGACATCGCCCCCCAGGCCCCCGTGCACTTCCTGGTCATTCCCAAAAAGCCGATCCGCACGCTTAACGACCTGACCGAAGAAGACAAAGGCCTGGCCGGACATATCCTGTTCACGGCCCAGCGTCTGGCGCTGGAATTGGGTTGCGAGGAAGGTTTTCGCGTGGTGATGAATTGCAATGAACTGGGTGGACAAACCGTCTATCACATTCATATGCACGTGCTGGGGCAGCGCCAGATGCACTGGCCTCCGGGTTGATGGCCTTGACCCAGCACAAATCTTCAGCGGCCGATTGGGTTAAACTGGCCGCCGTGATTTTTCCTGGAGGTAAGCATGACTACCCAACGTCACTACTCGCCGATTGACCGTCTGCTGCTGCAAGCCGACGCCGCGATGCGGACGCTGCTGCCTTTCAGCGGCCAGCCATACCGTCCGTCGCCGGCGATCGTACAGCCCGATGCGCAAATGAGTGACGAGCAAACCCGCCACGTCGCTGGGCTGATGCGCATCAACCACACCGGCGAGGTCTGCGCCCAGGCGCTGTATCAAGGCCAGGCGCTGACGGCGAAGCTGCCGCAGGTGCGCAAAGCGATGGAGCATGCTGCCGAGGAAGAGATCGACCATTTGGTCTGGTGCGAACAACGCATCCGCCAATTGGGCAGTCATACCAGCGTCCTGAACCCATTGTTCTATGGCATGTCATTCGGAATCGGCGCGGTGGCCGGGCTGATCAGCGACAAGGTCAGCCTTGGTTTCGTCGCGGCAACCGAACATCAGGTGTGCAAACACCTGGATGACCACCTGGACCAACTTCCGGCCGAGGATGAAAAGTCCCGGGCAATCCTGGAGCAGATGCGGGTCGATGAGGAGCAGCATGCTGAAAGTGCGCTTGAGGCGGGGGGCTTTCGCTTTCCGGCTCCGGTGAAGTTCGGCATGAGCCTGCTGGCCAAGGTCATGACCAAGAGTACTTATCGGGTCTGATAGCGCTTATCGGCGGGAGCGGTAGAGGTTGATGCACCGGCCTCCCACTTGCATTAAAAAAGGCGACAACCCAACGGTTGTCGCCTTTTTTGTACCCAATCTTCCCCGCTGCGAATTAACTGCCGCAACCAGCAGACATCGATTCAACCCAACTCGATGATTTCATAATCATGGGTGATTTCGACACCGGCGGCGCCGAGCATGATCGAGGCCGAGCAGTACTTCTCGGCGGACAGCTCAATGGCACGCTTGACCTGGGCCTCCTTCAGCGCTCGTCCCTTCACCACAAAGTGCATGTGGATCTTGGTGAACACCTTCGGATCCTCGGTGGCGCGCTCCGCTTCCAGAAAGGCTTCGCAGCTTTCCACGGCCTGGCGGGACTTCTTCAGAATGCTGACCACATCGAAGTTGCTGCAGCCACCCACGCCCAGCAAGAGCATTTCCATCGGCCGTACACCCAGGTTCCGACCGCCGGCCTCTGGCGGCCCGTCCATGACCACCACATGACCGCTGCCCGATTCACCGAGGAACATGGCTTCGCCAGCCCATTGGATGCGTGCCTTCATCGCCAAGACTCCACTGTTAAAAAAGGTCGCCAGCTTAGCACAGCGTTCCAGCATGACAGTCCCCGCCTTAGGACACCGGGCGTCTGTATGTAGGTAAATTCTCCAATCAAGTAGGGATGCCTCTGTTAAGCTGGCGCTACATCGCTGGCTTATGGCCAGCTTTTTGCGATAGCCATTCGCCCTAATAAAAAAACCAAATCACTTATTGAGCAGTCTTTCGGGATACAACCATGGTTGCCATTACTCCCACACTCAAGATCAAGAACCTCGACAAACTGCTGATGCATTGCCAGCGGCGCCGTTATCCGGCCAAGCACAACATCATTTGCGCCGGCGACCGTTCCGACACCCTGTTTTTCATCACCAAGGGGTCGGTGACCATCCTCATCGAGGACGACGAAGGTCGGGAAATGATCATCGCCTACCTCAACTCCGGAGATTTCTTCGGCGAACTGGGGCTGTTCGAACAGGCGGGCAGAGAGCAGCACCGTAGCGCCTGGGTGCGAGCCAAGGTCGAATGCGAGGTTGCGGAAATCAGCTACGCCAAATTCCGGGAACTGTCCCTGCAGGATCCGGACATTCTTTACGTGCTCAGCGGACAAATCGCACAGCGCCTGCGTAACACTACGCGCAAAGTTGGCGATCTCGCGTTTTTTGACGTGACCGGACGAGTCGCCCGCTGCCTGCTGGAGTTGTGCAAGCAGCCCGACGCCATGACTCACCCCGACGGTATGCAGATCAAGGTCACCCGCCAGGAAATCGGCCGGATCGTCGGCTGTTCTCGCGAAATGGTCGGACGTGTCCTCAAGGATCTGGAAGAACGCAACCTGGTCAACGTCAAAGGCAAGACCATGGTGGTGTTCGGAACACGCTAAGCGTCGAGCAAACGGCTCAGCAACGTCAGATACAGTGCCTCAAGTTGCTCCACGGCGTCAGGCGCCGGGAATTTTTCATGCAAGGCAATGTGGCTCTCGGCACGAACCCGTTGCTCCAGGCCGCACGCTTCATTGAAGCGGTTGACCGCCGCGACCATGGATTCACGCTCGTTCTCCAGCAACAATGCGCCATGGACCAGGCCCACCGGACGCTGGCCGCCCTTGCTCTGGCGCCAGCGCTGAGCCGTGCCGACCATTTTTCGGCCGTCGAGATTGACGTTGAATCGTCCATCGCAAAACGCGCCCGGCACCTCACCCAGCGAAGCCACTCCGCCCAACTCATCCAGCAGTTGGCAAATAGGGTCGCATAAACGCCGATAGGCGGTTTCGATCCGTCCGTGATCGCCTTCGCTACGCGGTGGCGCGTAAACGAGGGCGATGTTGACGGTAGCGGACGATTGCGGCACCGGCTCACCGCCGGTTTCGCGCAACAGGACTGGCCAGCCATGGGCGGCCGATACCTGGCAGGCGTGTTCGAACCCAGGCAGGCGACTCAAGCGGCGCGGCATGACCAGCGCACGGTCATGGGGTTGCCAGAACAGCAAGCCGAACTCCGCCTCGCCCGCACAAATGCTGGCCAGCAGGTCTTGTTCGGCTTGCAGGCCGGCTTCGACGGTCAGGGAGATCACTGGCGACATTGAATCAGTCCAGGGTCGAGCCGCTCACGGGCAGGCCGCGCTCAGGAAAGAACAGTCGTTGCAGTTCCGTACCCGGGTTCTCGGCACGCATGAACGCCTCGCCCACCAGGAACGAATACACATCGCTGACTTCCATCAACTCGACGTCGGCCCGGTTGAGAATGCCACTTTCGGTGATGACCAGGCGATCGCGCGGGATCCGAGGCAACAGGTCCAGGGTGGTTTCCAGGCTGACCTCAAAGGTATGCAGGTTACGGTTATTCACGCCGACCAGCTTGGTATCGAGGGTTTTCAAGGCTCGCTCCAGCTCTTCGCCGTCGTGGACTTCCACCAGCACGTCCAGGCCCACGCCCTTGGCCACCGCCGCCAGCTCGGCCATTTTCACGTCGTCCAGGGCAGAAACGATCAGCAGCACGCAATCGGCACCCAACGCGCGAGCCTCGACAATCTGGTAGGGGTCGATCATGAAATCCTTGCGGATCACCGGCAGTTTGCAAGCCGCACGCGCCTGTTTGAGGTAATCGTCCGCGCCTTGGAAAAAGTCGACGTCGGTCAACACCGAGAGGCAGGTGGCCCCACCCTTTTCATAGCTCTTGGCAATGTCGGCCGGAACGAAATGCTCACGGATGACGCCCTTGCTCGGGGAGGCCTTCTTGATTTCGGCGATGACCGCCGGCTGCTTCTTCTTGGCCTGATCGATCAGGGCCTGGGCAAAGCCGCGAGGTGCATCGGCTGAGCGCGCCAGATTTTCAAGCTCAGCCAGGCTGACCCGAGCACGGCGCTCGGCCACTTCCTCAGCTTTGCGAGCCAGGATTTTTTCCAGAACCGTTGGCACGCTCATCCTTCATTCTCCACTTTGAATACGGCGGTAAATGCCCCCAGCTCCTCGAGCTTCTCCCTGGCAAGGCCGGTGTGCAGGGCATCATGGGCCAGTTCCACGCCTTGCTTGAGGCTGCTGGCATGGTCGGCGGCGTACAACGCCGCACCGGCATTGAGTACGATCATCTCGGCGGCCTTCTGGCCATTCTCGGTCTTGCGACGTCCCAGGGCATCGCGAATCAGCTCCAGCGACTGGCTCGGCCCATCGACCGCCAGGCCGTGGAGGCTCTGGCTCTTCATGCCCAGGTCTTCAGGTTCGACCCAATACTCGCTGATCTGATCATTTTTCAGCTCAGCCACAAAGGTTGGAGCCGCCAGGCTGAATTCGTCCAGGCCGTCCTTGGAGTGAACCACCAGCACGTGCTTGCTGCCCAGACGCTGCAGCACCTCGGCCAATGGCCGGCACAGCGCCTGGCTGAATACACCCACCACTTGGTGTTTCACGCCAGCCGGATTCGTAAGCGGGCCGAGCATGTTGAACAGCGTGCGCAAGCCCAGGTCACGACGGGGTGCCGCGGCATGCTTCATGGCGCGGTGATGGGTCTGGGCAAACATGAAGCCGATGCCGACGTTGTCGATGCAGCGCGCGACCTGGACCGGGGTCAGGTTCAGGTAGATGCCAGCGGCCTCCAGTAAGTCGGCGCTACCGCTCTTGCCGGAAACCGCACGGTTGCCATGCTTGGCCACGGTGCAGCCGGCCGCCGCGACGACGAAAGCCGAGGCGGTGGATACGTTGAAAATGTTCGCGCCGTCACCGCCGGTACCGACCACATCCACGACGCCGTCCAGGGTCTTGAGCTCGACCTTGTCGGCCAACTCGCGCATCACCGAAACGGCACCGACGATTTCATCGATGCTCTCGCTCTTCATGCGCATGGCCATCATGAACGCACCAATCTGTGCCTCGGTGCATTGGCCGGTCATGATCTCGCGCATCACGTCGCGCATCTCATCGGTGCTCAGGTCGAGATGGCCGACGATACGGCTCAGGGCTGTCTTGATATCCATGAAAAGTCCTTAGCGCGTGCCGCCGGTTTGTTTGAGGAAGTTGGCAAACAGCTCGTGACCCTGTTCAGTGAGAATAGACTCGGGATGAAATTGCACCCCCTCGATGTTCAAGGTCTTGTGGCGCAGGCCCATGATCTCATCCACCGAACCGTCTTCATGTTGGGTCCACGCGGTCAGCTCAAGGCAGTCTGGCAGCGTTTCGTGCTTGACGACCAACGAGTGATAGCGAGTGACGGTCAGCGGGTTATTCAGCCCTTCGAACACGCCCTTGTCTTCGTGGAACACCGGGCTGGTCTTGCCGTGCATGACTTGTCGGGCGCGCACGACGTCGCCGCCGAACGCCTGGCCGATCGACTGATGCCCCAGGCAGACGCCCAGAATCGGCAGTTTGCCAGCGAAATGCTTGATAGCGTCGATGGAAATGCCCGCTTCGGTCGGCGTGCATGGGCCGGGTGAAACCACAATGCGCTCAGGCTTGAGGGCTTCGATTTCGGCGATGGTCAATTCGTCGTTGCGCACCACCTTGACCTCGGCGCCCAGCTCGCCAAGGTACTGCACAACGTTGTAGGTAAAAGAGTCGTAATTATCGATCATCAGTAACATGGCGTAAGCAACCTATAGAATTCTGACTTAAATAGAGTCTTCGAAGAGTGGCCCAATGGATGGGTCAACCGTTCGAGGTCTGCTCGGCCAGCGCCACGGCCCGGAACATGGCCCGACGCTTGTTCAGGGTTTCTTCCCACTCCAACGCCGGCACCGAGTCGGCGACGATGCCGCCACCGGCCTGCACGTGCAGCTCACCGTCCTTGATCACGGCGGTGCGGATGGCGATGGCCGTGTCCATGTTGCCGTTCCAGGCGAAGTAACCCACGGCCCCGCCGTACACGCCACGCTTGACCGGCTCCAGTTCGTCGATGATTTCCATCGCGCGGATTTTCGGCGCGCCGGACAAGGTGCCGGCCGGCAGGATCGCCCGCAGGGCGTCCATCGCCGTGAGCCCGGCCTTCAACTGGCCGGTGACGTTGGAGACGATGTGCATCACGTTGGAATAGCGCTCGATGACCATCTTCTCGGTGAGCTTCACCGAACCGATTTCCGAGACCCGCCCGGTGTCGTTGCGCCCCAGGTCGATCAGCATCAGGTGCTCGGCAATTTCCTTGTCGTCCGACAGCAGGTCCTCTTCCAGCGCCCGGTCGGCTTCTTCCGTCGCGCCCCGGGGACGGGTGCCGGCGATCGGCCGCACGGTGATCAGGTTGTCTTCGACCCGCACCAGCACTTCCGGCGAGCTGCCCACGACATGGAAGTCGCCGAAGTTGAAGAAGTACATGTAGGGCGTCGGGTTGAAGCAACGCAGTGCCCGGTAGAGATCGATGGGCGCCGCCTTGAAGTCGATGGACATCCGTTGCGACGGCACGACCTGCATGCAGTCGCCGGCCAGGATGTATTCCTTGATGGTGTCGACGGCCCGTTCGTAATCACCCTGTGTGAAGCTGGAACGGAACACCGGATCGGCCACTGACTGTTTGCTGAAGTCCAGGCCCGGGCGCGGGGTGATCGGCTGGCGGAGTTTTTCCAGCAGCGCCTGCAGGCTCTGCTGGCCTTGCTCGAAGGCCTCTTCCCGGGACGGATCGGCCAGGACGATAGCGTGCATCTTGCCGGCGAGGTTATCGAAGACGACAACGGCGTCGGACACCATCAGCAAGATGTCCGGCACGCCCAGCGGATCGGGGTTCGGGCAGGTGCCCAGGCGTTTTTCCACGTAGCGCACGCAGTCGTAGCCGAAATAGCCCACCAGGCCGCCGTTGAAGCGCGGCAGGCCAGGGATGGTCGGCACGTTGTAGCGGGCCTTGAAGGTTTCGACGAAGGCCAGCGGGTCTTCGACCTCGTGGCTCTCGATCTCGATGCCGTCATGGGTCACGCTGATGCGATGGCCGTGGACCCGCAGCACGGTGCGGCATGGCAAGCCGATAATGGAGTAGCGGCCCCATTTTTCGCCACCCTGCACCGATTCGAGCAGGTAGGAGTTGGGCTGGTCGGCCAGCTTGAGGTAGATCGACAGCGGCGTGTCGAAGTCGGCCAGGGTTTCGCAGGCAAGCGGGATGCGGTTGTAGCCGGCAGCGGCTAGACGCAGGAATTCTTCGCGGATCATGGTGTGCCTCGTGGCAAGAGGAGCTGACAGTCAGGTATGCAAACGCGCCGGATAACCGGCCAGGATCACGTCAGGCGCGCCAACGCCAACGGGCCAGGGCCTTGATGACTTTCATCCAGAGTTTGCGAGTGACCACCACGATGGCGTTTCCAGAAGAGGATTGAACAGCGTCGGGCAACGTTATCTCAGCCGCCGAGTCCAGGCAACCGGGAATTAACAGGCGCAAATCGTCGATGACCAGGGTTGGAAACTCTTCGGCGATGGGCCGGCCATGGTTGTAGCCGTAACTCAGTGCCACGCATTTGACCCCTGCCCCTTTCGCCGCCAGCACATCGCTGCGCGAATCGCCGACGAACAGCGACTGGGAAGCCGGAATGTTGGCCATTTTCATTACGAAGAACAGCGCGGCCGGGTCAGGCTTTTTCTGCGGCAAGGTATCGCCGCCGATGATCCAGCGGAAGTAGCGGCCGATCTTCATCTGATCCAGCAACGGGGCGACGAAGCGCTCCGGCTTGTTGGTGATCAGCGCCATTTCCACGCCTTGCTTCTTCAGCCATTTGAGGGTGGAGCGCACGCCGGGGTAGACCACCGTCAGTTGGTGATTGTCCTCGTAGGCTTCGTTGAACAGCGCCAGCGCCTGCTCGGCCTCGGCATCGTCGACGCCCTGGGCGTCGATGTGATTGGCCAGCGCACGGCGCACCAGCGTCGGCGCGCCGTTGCCGACCCACTGACGCACCGCGTCGAGGCCGGCAGGTGGGCGCCCGAGCTTGAGCAGCATGGTGTCCACGGCCGCCGCAAGGTCCGGGACCGAATCGACCAACGTGCCATCGAGGTCGAACATCACCAGACGCGGCAGGCTGCCGGGGAACAGCTGCTCGAAACCGCTCATGGGCGTGCCAGGGCCAGTTCGGCGCGCATCTTCGCGATCACTTCTTGGTAGTCGGGGGCGTTGAAGATCGCCGAACCGGCGACGAACGTGTCGGCGCCAGCGGCGGCGATTTCACGGATGTTGTTCACGTTCACGCCACCGTCGATTTCCAGGCGAATGTCACGGCCCGAGGCATCGATCAGTGCACGGGCTTCGCGCAGCTTGTCGAGGGTGCCGGGGATGAACTTCTGCCCGCCGAAGCCAGGGTTGACGCTCATCAGCAGAATCATGTCGACCTTGTCCATCACGTACTTGAGTACGTCCAGGGGTGTTGCCGGGTTGAACACCAGGCCAGCCTTGCAACCGCCCTCGCGGATCAGCTGCAAGGAGCGATCGACATGCTGCGTGGCTTCGGGGTGAAACGTGATGTAGGTCGCGCCGGCCTCGATGAAGTCGCCGACGATGCGATCCACCGGACTGACCATCAGGTGCGCATCGATCGGCGCGGTGATGCCGTACTTGCGCAGCGCCGCGCAGACCATCGGACCGATGGTCAGGTTGGGTACGTAGTGGTTGTCCATGACATCGAAGTGCACGATGTCGGCCCCGGCGGCCAGAACGTTGTCCACTTCTTCGCCAAGGCGGGCGAAGTCGGCGGAGAGAATCGACGGAGCAATAGCGAAGGGCTGCATGACGCACCTGTTTTGAGCAAAATCACGATGGCGCGCATTGTATACCTCCAGATTTGGCGCGCCCACCGCGACAAACGATCAATACGCCGCACGGTAGATCTTCTCGATATCGCTCACGCTCAATTTGCGCGGGTTGTTGCGCATCAACCGCTCGATGCCTGCCGCCTCCACTGCCATGGACGCAATCACGTCCTGGGTCACACCCAGGGCGCTCAGGTGCTTGGGGATTTCCACGGCGGCACACAGCGCGACCAACGCCTCGACGGCTTCGTCCGCGGCCTCGGGATCGCTCAGGTGTGCGGTCTTGATGCCCATGGCTTCGGCTACATCACGCATGCGCTCGACACAGGCCAATTTGTTCCAGGCCATGACGTGGGGCAGCAGCAGCGCATTGGCGACGCCATGGGAAATGTGAAAGCGCCCACCCAGCGGGTAGGCCAGCGCATGCACCGCACCGACCCCGGCGTTACCGAAGGCCATGCCGGCCATCAGGCTGGCGGTGGCCATGTCCTCGCGGGCTTGCAGGTGCGCGGGGTTGGCGTAGGCCTTGGGCAGCGCACGGATGATCAGCTTGATGGCGCCAATGGCCAAGGCATCGGTGATGGGCGAGGCGTTCAGCGACAGATAGGCCTCGATGGCATGGGCCAGCGCATCGACGCCGCTGGCGGCGGTCACGTGGCGCGGACAGGTGAGGGTCATCTGCGGGCTCACCAGCGCCACATCCGGCAGCAGGTAGTCGCTGACGATGCCTTTCTTCAACTGCGCGGCCTTGTCCGAAAGGATCGCCACGTTGGTGACTTCCGAACCGGTACCGGCCGTGGTCGGGATAGCGATCAGCGGTGGGCCTTTGCGCGGCACCTGGTCGACGCCGAACATGTCTTCCAGCTCGCCATGGTAGCCCGCATAGACGCCGACACACTTGGCGATATCGATGGCGCTGCCGCCCCCCAGGCCGATCAGGCCATCATGGCCGCCGTCGCGATAGGCCTGCATGCAGTCTTTGACAATGGCAATTTCCGGATCGGGCATGACCCTGTCGAAAATCTCGTAGTCACGCCCGCCCAAGTGTTGCAGGGCCTGTTCGACAACGCCCGCCTTGACCAGCGCGGCGTCGGTGACGATCAGCGGGTTGTCGACATCCAGCCGCGTCAACTCGGCCGCCAGTTGTTCGATGGCGTTCACACCGGTGAGCAGTTTGTGGGCGATCTTGAATGAGGAAAGACTCATGTGCGCGGCCTCTTATTCGAGTGTGGGCTGGCACAAGGATAGCTCGGTATTGAGGGAATGGTCCGCTATTCGACCGATGAGCCACCCTTTGTGGGAGCAAGGCTTGCCCGCGATGACGATGGTACATGCAACGCCTCTTCAAGCTGACCCACCGCTATCGCGAGCAAGCTTTGCTCCCACAGATCTCGTGGCGAATATTGGGTCTGTGAATACCCAAGCCCTGTGGGAGCAAGCAGGTACAACAATGACCGTCAGGCCTGGGTACGCAGCTTCTCACTGCGCCCACGCAGCCATTCCAGGGTCAGCAACAGGATCACCGAGAACGCGATCAGCAGTGTCGCCGCCGCCGCAATGGTCGGGCTGAGGTTTTCGCGGATACCGCTGAACATCTGCCGTGGCAAGGTGGCCTGTTCGGGACCGGCGAGGAACAGGGTCACGACCACCTCATCGAACGACGTCGCGAAGGCGAACAACGCGCCGGAGATCACCCCCGGGGCGATCAACGGCAGGGTCACCCGGCGGAACGTCGTCAAGGGTGAAGCCCCAAGGCTGGCGGCGGCGCGCACCAGGTTGTGGTTGAACCCCTGCAAGGTCGCCGAAACCGTGATGATGACGAACGGCACACCCAGCACGGCGTGGACCACAATCAGCGAAATAAAGCTGTTGCCCAACCCCAGCGGCGCAAAGCACAGGTAACTGGCGACGCCGATGATCACCACCGGCACCACCATCGGCGAAATCACCAAGGCCATCACCAGCGCCTTGCCCGGGAAATCGCCGCGGGTCAGGCCGATGGCCGCCAGCGTACCGAAGACCATCGCCAGCAACGTCGCCGCCGGGGCGACGATGATGCTGTTCTTCAGGGCCCGCATCCATTCGGCCGAGGCAAAGAAATCGTGATACCACTGCAGCGAGAAGCCTTGCAACGGGTACACCAGGAAACTGCCGGAGTTGAACGACAGCGGCACGATCACCAGCACCGGCAGGATCAGGAACAGCAGGATCAAGCCGCACAGCGTGCGCGAGCAGTAAAACCAGACCCGTTCGACGGGGGACATGTAAGGACTCAGCATTTCGATCTCCCCTTAGCTCAGGCGCAGGCGACTGGCGCCTACCAGCCAGCTGTAAATCAGATAAAGCACGATGGTCGCCAGCAACAGCAGCCCGCCGAGTGCCGTGGCCATGCCCCAGTTGATGCTGGTGTTGGTGTAGAACGCCACGAAGTAACTGACCATTTGATCGTTCGGGCTGCCCAGCAAGGCCGGGGTGATGTAGTAGCCGATGGCGAGGATGAACACCAACAGGCAACCGGCGCCGACACCGGCATAGGTCTGCGGGAAATACACCCGCCAGAAGCTGGCGAACGGATGACAGCCCAGGGAAATCGCCGCCCGCATGTAAGTGGGCGAGATGCCTTTCATCACGCTGTAGATCGGCAGGATCATGAACGGCAGCAGGATATGCACCATGGAGATGTACACGCCGATGCGGTTGAACACCAACTCCAGGGGCTTGTCGATGACGCCCATGGCCAACAAGGCGCTGTTGATCAAGCCGCCGGACTGCAACAACACGATCCACGCCGCCACCCGCACCAGGATCGAGGTCCAGAATGGCAACAGCACCAGGATCATCAGCAGGTTGCTCTGGCGCGACGGCAGGTTCGCCAACAGGTACGCCAGCGGATAGGCCAGCACCAGGCAGATCGCGGTGATGACCAGGCCCATCCAGAAGGTACGGGCGAAAATGTCGAGATAGATCGCCTGGTCGGGGGTGGCCGTGGCCAGTTCGCCGAGGTCGTCGATGCGGTGATCGACGGCCGCCAGCAGGTAATACGGGGTAACGTTACTGGTGTTGCGGCGGATCACCTGCCAGTACGCGGGGTCGCCCCAGCGCTCGTCGAGGTTTTCCATGGCTTCTTTATAAGAGGCCGGCTCGGTGGCAAACGGCAATGCCCGAGCGGTCTTGGTCAGCAGGCTGCGATAGCCGGCCAACTCCATGTTCAGGCGCTTGGACAAATCGCCCAGGGTCTGGCTCTTGCGGGCCTCGGCCAGGTCTTCGCTGGCGGCCTTGTACACAGGCTCGCCCGGCAATCCACGTCCGTCCCAGGCAGCGACCGCAGCGACGGTGCGCGGCATGGCGCTGACCACCTCCGGGTTGCTGACGCTCTTGAACAGCAGCGCCACGATCGGCACCAGGAACACCAGCAACAGAAACAGCACCAACGGCGCGATCAACGCCTGGGCTTTCCAGCGGTTGACCCGCTCCGCGCGCTTGAGCCGCTGCTTGAGGGTGGGGCTGGTGCCCGCGTTCAGTGGAACGGCGATGGCCATGGCGAACTCCGCAAATCTTTTTATCGTTACAGGGGCGGCGAGGCCGCCTCTGTTGTGTTGGAACCGCAACCTGCGGAAACGAGTCATTGTGGCGAGCGAGCTTGCTCGCGCTGGGCTGCGAAGCGGCCCCAAAATTCTGTCGGCAACGCCAATTTTGTGAGTGCTGCGCACTCAAGCGGGAGCAAGCTCCCTCGCCACAAAAACCCCTTCACTCAGGACGCTTGGGTTACTTCGCAGCCCAGGAATTGAAGCGCTGTTCCAGTTGCTCGCCGTTGTCAGCCCAGAAGCTGACGTCGATCTGCACCTGGTTGGCGATGTTTTCCGGGGTGGTCGGCATGTCCTTCAGGACATCCTTGGCCAGCAACGGCACAGCCTGGGTGTTGGCTGGGCCGTAGGCGATGTTTTCCGAGTAGGTCTTCTGCTGTTGCGGTGCCACCGAGAAGGCGATGAATTTCTTCGCCGCTTCGGCGCGGGTCTTGTCCAGGCCGCGTGGGATCGCCCAGGCGTCGAAGTCATAGATACCGCCGTTCCACACCACTTTCAGGTTGCTTTCTTTTTGCACAGCGGCGATCCGGCCGTTGTAGGCCGAGCTCATGACCACGTCACCGGAGGCCAGGTATTGCGGTGGTTGTGCACCGGCTTCCCACCACTGGATGTTCGGCTTGAGTTCGTCGAGTTTCTTGAAGGCGCGGTCCTGGCCGTCCTTGCCCGCCAGCACCTTGTAGACGTCTTTCGGCGCCACGCCGTCGGCCATCAGGGCGAATTCCAGGGTGTATTTGGCGCCCTTGCGCAGGCCGCGCTTGCCCGGGAATTGCTTGGTGTCCCAGAAGTCCGCCCAACTGGTGGGTGCGGTTTTCAGTTTGTCGGCGTTGTAGGCCAGCACGGTCGACCACACGAAGAACCCTACGCCGCAAGGCTGGATGGCGCCCTTGACGTAGTCCTCGGCCTTGCCGAACAGGGCCGGGTCCAGTTGCTCGAACATGTCTTCGTCGCAGCCACGGGACAGTTCCGGCGATTCGACTTCCACCAGGTCCCACGAAACGCTCTTGGTGTCGACCATGGCCTTGACCTTGGCCATTTCGCCGTTGTACTCGCCAGCGACGATCTTGCCGTGACCGGCGGCTTCCCAGGGTGCGTAGAAGGCTTTGACCTGAGCCGCCTTGTTCGCCCCACCGAAAGACACCACGGTCAGGTCCGGGCCTGCCGCCATCGCGCTTGCCGCACCCATCATGCCCAGGGTCAGGGCTGTGAACTTAAGGGATCTCAACATTTATTGTTCTCTCCACGTGCAGGGTTGGTGTTGGTACAGCAGGGGGCGATCAATTCGCCTCTAGAAGGGGATCGAGCGCACGCACATGCTCGACTTGCCAGCCAAGCGGAACCACGTCCCCGACGGTGAGCCCCGGATCGAGCTCGGCAATCGGCTGTTTCACGAAGAAGTCGTTTTTGCCGCAGACTTCCAGGCGAACCCGGACGTGGTCGCCCAGATAGATGAATTCCGCCACCCTCCCTGAGAAGCGGTTGACGCATTGTTCGCTGACACCGTTGAGGCTAACCCGCTCCGGACGGATCGACAGGGTCACCGGCTCGCCGGGCTTGCCGACGTTGACCGCCAGCGCCTCGACTTTCTCGCCGCGCCCCAGCTCTACCAGGCAACGGTCGCCGGTCTGGCTGTGCAACCGGCCATTGAGGCGGTTGTTCTCGCCGATGAAATTGGCGACGAAAGTGTTTTTCGGCTCTTCATACAGGGTGCGCGGTGGAGCGATCTGCTGGATTTCGCCCTGGTGGAACACCGCCACGCGGTCGGACATGGTCAAGGCTTCGCCCTGGTCGTGGGTCACGTAGACCACGGTCACGCCAAGGCGCTGGTGCAGGTGCTTGATTTCCATCTGCATGTGTTCGCGCAGTTGCTTGTCCAACGCACCGAGGGGTTCGTCCATCAGTACCAATTGCGGCTCGAACACCAAAGCCCGGGCCAGCGCCACCCGCTGCTGCTGGCCGCCGGACAGTTGCGCCGGGTAACGCTGGGCGAAGGTGTCCAGCTGGACCATGCTCAAGACACGCTTGACCCGATCGCTCACGTCGCTCTTGTTCAAGCCACGTACGGTCAACGGGAAGGCCAGGTTTTCGGCGACGGTCATGTGCGGGAACAAGGCGTAGTTCTGGAACACCATGCCGATGTCACGCTTGTGGGGCGGTACGTTGTTGATCGAGCGACCGGCCAGCAGGATCTCACCGGCGGTCGGGGTTTCGAACCCGGCGAGCATCATCAGGCTGGTGGTCTTGCCGGAGCCGGACGGCCCGAGCAAGGTCAAAAATTCGCCCTTGCGAATCTCCAGGTTGAGGTCCTTGACGATCAGGTTCTCGCCGTCGTAGCTCTTTTGCACACCACGAAAGCTGACCAGCACATCACCGGTCCCCGCACTTGAATCGACATGGCTCATACCCGCACCTTTTGTATTGATGACTGCTTGTGAATCAAGCCTAGTGGAGCCTCGGGTTCGCGCAAATCGGGGCGCAGGAGAGAATCGCCTCAGCCGGATGGAAGCGTCGGGGTAGGGATTGCCCTACAGCGATGGCGGGATTGGATAAAAGCAGTGGCGAGTTTTGAGCGACAAGCTTCAAGCAGGGGCAACAGCGCGGTCGAGGAGTTGTCGCAAATGGATATGCCGACACGCCCCCCCTGTGGCCTTAGAGCAGCTTATGCTCCATCGCGTATTTCACCAGCTCGGCCAGTGAGGTGATGTTGAGCTTCTGCATCAATCGCGCCTTGTGGGTGCTGATGGTCTTGCTGCTCAAGGCCAGTTGCTGGGCAATGTCATTGACGTTGGCGCCGTGGGCCAGGCGCTCGAAGACCGAGAACTCACGCTCGGACAGCAGTGAATGCAGGGGCCGGGTATCGGTCAGGCCGACTTCGAAGACCATCCGGTCGGCCAGGTCCGGGTCGATGTAGCGTCCACCCGAGGCCACCTTGCGGATCGCCATGAGCAGCAATGCTGGATCGCTGTCCTTGGTCGCGTAGCCGGCGGCGCCGACTTTCAATGCACGAGCGGCCATCTGCGCCTCGTCATGCATCGACAGCACCAGGATAGCCGGCGGATTGTTCAGCGCGCGGATCCGTGGGATCGCCTCCAGGCCGTTGACGCCCGGCATGGAAATATCCAGCAGCACCACCTCGCAAGGCACGTGGCGCAAGGCTTCGAGCAACTGTTCGCCGTTGCTCGCCTCTCCCGCCACCACCAGGTCCTTGGCCAGGCCGATCAGTTGCTTGATGCCTTCGCGGACGATGGTGTGGTCTTCGGCTACCAGTACACGGATCACGTTCTTCTCCAGGTTCACGATCTCATCGCGATAGGGCCAGCGCAGGCAATTCACCCTCAGGACTCATGCAACGGCACCCGCACCGCCAGGGTCGTCCCCTCCCCCGGCTCGCTTTCCAGCGACAATTGCCCGCCCATGATCAACACCCGCTCACGCATGCCTACCAGGCCGAAGGACGTCGGGCGCTGTTCAGTTGCCACAAATCCTACACCGTCGTCGCTGACGGTCAGACATAATTCGTCGCCTTGCCGGGTCAGCGTCACCTCTACGGTATGCGCCTGGGCATGGCGCATTACGTTGGTCAGCGCCTCCTGGAGAATCCGGAACAGGCCGGTGGCCTTGGCGTCGCTCAGGGCCGGCAAGTTCTCCGGCACCTGCACCAGGCAAGGGATCTGCGTGCGCGCTTCGAAGCGCCGGGCCTGCCATTCGATGGCCGAGGCGATGCCCGCATCGAGGATCGGCGGGCGCAGGGCCGTGGCCACATCTCGCACCAGTTGGAAGAGCTGGGCAATCAGACGCTTCATGCTGTTGAGCCGTTCATGCAGGCCCGGGTCCAACTGCGCGTAGGCCAATTCGCACATTGAGGTCTCCAACTTCAACACCGTCAGCATCTGGCCCAGCTCGTCGTGAACTTCCCGGGCAATACGGGCCTTTTCCTCTTCCCGCACGCTTTCCAGGTGCGCGGACAACTCACGCAATTGCTCCCGGGAACTGGCCAGTTCCAGTTCGATGCGCTTGCTTTCGGTGATATCCCAGACAATACCGTCCCAGACATAGGCACCGTCCTCCAGTCGACGGGTGATGGCCTTGATCTCGGCCCATCGTTCCCGGCCTTCGCGGGTCAGGATGCGGCCTTGCCAGGACCAGTCACTGTCACTGTCCAGGGCCTGGTCCTGGGTGCGGTGGTAGCCGGCCTTGTCGTCCGGGTGCACCAGGCTGCGCAGGCCGGTGTCACTGCGGGCGAGGGTCGCGGGGGAATAACCCACCAGGCTTTCGCTGCCCTCGCTGATGTAGGCAAAGTCGATCTGGCCGTTCACGGGCGAACGTTCCAGGCGAAACACCAGCCCCGGCACGTTGGCGGCAATACCTTGCAGGCGCGCCTCGCTTTCACGCAACGCCGCCAGGGCCCGGCGCCGCTCCGTCACGTCGGTGAGATAGACCACCAGGTACTCGGCGTCGCGAAAACGCAGAAAGCTCAAGGACACATCCGCCGGCAGAACGCTGCCATCGGCCCGCACGCATTCGGTCTCGAAGCTCTGCGGCCCGTCGTCGCTGGCCCGGGCGCGCTTCCACAGGTTCAGCCAGCGGTCCATATGCAGGCCGGGCTCGAAGTCGATCAGCGGCCGATCGATGATGGCGCCCGGGGCATAACCGAGCATCGTTTCGGCGGCGCGGTTGGCATAGCGCACATGGCTGTCCCAGTTGACCCAGAGAATGCCGACGGTGCTCTGGTCGATGGAGAACTGCGTCAGACGCAAGGCCTCCTCGCTGGCGGCACGCTGGGCGATGTCCTCGCGCGCGGCACGCAGCCGACGCTCCAGGCCACGCTGCTGGCGACGCTGCCAGAACACGACGGCGATACTGCTGAGCAGCAGGATCAGTATCAACAAGGCCAGGTTCTGCCAGAAACCCGGGGTCTCGGTCAGGCGTGGGTATTTGGGCTTGAGCCAACGGCTGTGCAGTTGCTCCAGTTCCTTGGCCGGAATCGCCTGCAAGCCACGGTCGATGATCTCGGCCAACTCCGGCCAGTCCTTGCGAGTCGCCACCCGGAGCAATTGCGGCAGCCCGATATCGCCGACCACCGCCAGGTTGGCGAACTCGGGCTCGACCATCAGCCGCCCCAACTGTGCCTCATCGATCACGGCGTATCGAGCCTGCTGGCTCAGCAACAATTGCAGGGCCTCACGTTCGCTCGGCACACCTTGCGTATTCAACATCGGGTAGTTGCTGCGCAGGTAATCGGCCGTGGCACTGGGCATGCGCACGGCGACCCGGACCTGGGCGTCGAGCTTTTCCAGCTCCACACCTTCGGCGCCCTTCTGCTCGCCGACGATCAACTGCGGCACTCGCAAATAAGGATCGGAAAACTGCCAGAGCCTGAGCCCAACCGGGGTTTGCATCAGGCCCGGGGCGATATCCACTTCACCGTCGCGCACGGCGGCTTCCAGTTGCGCCAGGTCCTGGAAGTTGCGCCAGGTCAGCTCGACGTTCAACGCCTTGCCCAAGCCCTGCATCAACTCGACATTGGTCCCGGATAACCGCTGCAAACGCCGGTCGTACTGCGCGTACGGTGCTTGCAAGACCAGGCCGACCCGCAATTGCGGATGCTCGGCCAGCCACTGGCGCTGTTGCACAGTCAATTGCACGCCATGGGCCGTCGGCGCGGGCGCGGCCCAGGCCATCAAGGGAAGCCATAAACAGCCGATAACCCACAGGCAGCAAAAACGCATCATCGAAGTCTCATGCACTGACAAATACTGACCAACCCTTTAGGCTGCCGGAAATACTTCTGGTCATGGAATATCCAATGCCCTCTGTTTACCGCCTGGCATTGCCAGCATTGTGCCTGTCGCTGATCCTGCCAAGTACCGTTTTCGCCCAGGCCGAGGAACCAGCCCCCGCCACCGCGGAGCAACCTGCCGGGGACAAACCACTCGAACGCCAGCCTTTGCCCGAGCGTAGCCAGGAAGAGGCGACAGCGCTTGAGCGAAAAATCCCGACGCAGGAACAACAGCAACTGCAGACCGGCAGCGACACCTTCCTGGCACTCTGGAAGCCGGCCAATACCAGCGATCCCAAGGGCGCCGTCATCATAATCCCCGGTGCCGGCGAAACAGCTGACTGGCCTCAAGTCATCGGCCCATTGCGTAAAAAATTGCCCGATGTGGAATGGAGCAGCCTGAGTATCACTCTGCCGGACCTGCAAAGCGACGTTATCGCGCCCCGCGTCGTGGAAACACCGCCGCAGACCAAACCGGCCGACACCGCAGCCGCCACTCCGGACGCCACGACCGCGGCCCCGATCGAACAAGTGGCCGGTGGTGAAGCCGATGCCGCCGACCCCGTCGTTGCGCAAACAGATGAGGAACATGCCAAGGCCGATGCCGAACGCATCTTTGCCCGCATCGATGCGGCGCTGGCCTATGCCGAACAACAGAGCGCCCGCAGCATCGTGCTGCTGGGCCACGGGACCGGTGCCTATTGGGCCGCGCGTTATCTCAGCGAGAAGCAGCCTGCGCAAATCGAACGCTTCGTGATGATTGCCGCCCAGGTTCCGATCACCGCCAAACCGGGCCTGGCCGAGTTGACCCCGACGCTGAAACTGGCGACCGCCGACATTTTCTACATGGACAAGCCGCTGGACCGCAACGCGGCGCTGGAGCGTCTGCAGGCGAGCAAACGCCTGAAAGGCTCGACCTTCAGCCAGGTTTCCCTCAAGGCCCTGCCGAACCCGTCGGCGGAGCAGGAACAGTTGTTCCGTCGGGTTCGGGGTTGGTTGAATCCGCAGAAACCAGGGGAGTGAGGCTGACCGCTATTGTTGTTAGCCAGCCTCTCCCTCGCCACGGGGTAGATCGCTACCGAAAATCCCGTCGCTCGCGAATCAGCCGATAGGCGTTATGCAGCTCTCGGGTCTTGTCGGTGGCTTCACGCACCTGCAACGGAGTGGCGCCTGTGCCGGCAATCTTGTCCGGATGGTGGCGGCTGAGCAGGCGACGGTAAGCACGCTTGATCTGCGAGGGCTCACTGGTGGCTGAAACCCCGAGTAAGCGCAACGCCTCCTGATAGGTCACGCCGCCGCTGGACGGCGGCAATCTGTGCGGTTCGTAATCGACGCCCAGGGCGTGGATCTGATGTGATGTCCAGCCCAGCCACTTGCCCCACCGGGTAATCAGTTCACGCTCGCCCGCGCCCGCCGAACCATCGGCCCAGGCCATCCGCCAACACGCTCGCAATACACCTTCAGCCGCGTGGGGCTGGACGGCGAGACGGCGCAGATAACCGCGCAAGCGGTCGCTTCCTGACTTGCCTCGGTTGAACGCGGCAATCGCCCGGCGTTGCGCCGGCTCGCTCATGTCCAACGCGCGCATTTCCTGGCGGGCCTGCTGGATGTGGCCATCGACCACGCGCCCATCGCTCTTCGCCAGCCGCCCCAGCAATACAAACAGCAACTCGTCGTTGCGCAACGCCGGACGTCCGCCCAGGCGTTCACGCACTTGCTCCCAACCCTGCAGGTTCAGGCGCCGATCCAGCGCCTGCCCCAACAACGCACCCAGCATGGCCCCCGGGATGCTGGCTATGGCAAAGCCCGCTCCCGCTCCAATCAGAGTCCCTGGCCACCACATATCAACGGCTCGCTTCTATCAAGGTTTCGACCTGCGCCAAACGTTCATGGGTGCCGACATCGACCCAATGCCCCTCCAGGTGTTCGCCGCTGACCTGGCCCTTGGCGATGGCCGTGCGCAACAGAGGGGCGAGCTTGAACGCGCCGTCCGCACACCCGGCGAACAACAGTGGATGCAGCACGGCAATGCCGCTGTAGGTCAGTTTGTCGGCAGACGCTGCGCCATCGTGAACTTTTCCGTCGGCCAGGACGAAATCGCCACCCGGGTGATGCTCGGGGTTGTCCACAAGCACCAGGTGCGCCAGCCCTTCGAGCGGCCGGCGCAAGGCGGCGAAATCGTAATCGGTCCAGATATCACCGTTGACGACCAGGAACGCCTCCTCACCCAACTGTGGCAAGGCGCGAAAAATACCGCCGCCGGTTTCCAAGGGCTCACCTTCCGGCGAATAACGAATGTGCACGCCAAACTGCGCACCGTCCCCCAAGCGGTCCTCGATCTGCTGGCCAAGCCAGGCATGGTTGATCACGATTTCGGTAAAACCAGCCCGAGCCAGTGCCCGCAAGTGGTACTCGATCAAGGGAATGCCCGCGACGCGAATCAACGGCTTGGGGGTGGTGAGGGTCAGGGGGCGCATGCGCTCCCCCTTGCCCGCCGCCAGGATCATGGCCTTCATGCCGTTGCTCCGGCCGACTGGCGCAGACTGGCAAGCAAGTCGCCCAATGGCGCCAGCTCAGGGCGACGGGCGATGACCGCTTCTATATAAGCAAAGAAGCGCGGCACATCCCCCAGGTAACGCGGCTTGCCGTCACGGTGGCAAATGCGCGCGAAGATCCCGATGACCTTCAGATGGCGCTGCACGCCCATCAAGTCGCTGGCCCGCAAGAAATCATCGAGATCCGGCTGGACCGGGATACCAAGCGCCCCGGCCTGCCGCCAGTAATCTTCCAGCCAACCGCGCACACGCTCCTCGGGCCAACTGAGAAAGGCGTCCTTGAACAGACAAGTGACGTCGTAGGTGACCGGACCATAGACCGCATCCTGGAAGTCCAGCACACCGGGGTTCGGCTCACTGAGCATCAGATTGCGCGGCATGTAGTCGCGATGCACCAGCACTTTGGGCTGGGTCAGGGCGCTGTCGATCAGCAGCTCGCTGACCTGCTGCCAGAGCTGCTGCTGGGCCGGGTCGAGTTCGACGCCCAGCTCTCGCTTGACGTACCACTCGGGGAACAGCTCAAGCTCCCGACGCAACAGGGCGACGTCGTAACTGGGCAGCGGCGCCACCATCGGCAGCTGCTGAAAAGCCAGCAAGGCTTGCAGGGCATCGCGGAACAACGAATCGGCATTTTCGCCGTTGATCACGTCAAGATAGGTCTGGTTGCCCAGGTCATTGAGCAAAAGAAATCCGCGTTCGAGGTCTTCTGCATAAATTTTTGGCACGTTGATGCCGGATTTCGCCAGCAAAAAGGCGATATCCACGAAGGGTTTGCAGTTTTCCTGCGGCGGCGGAGCGTCCATGACGATCAAACTGCGGCCTTCGCCTTCCCAGCGGAAATAACGCCGGAAACTCGCGTCGCTGCTGGCCGCGGTCAATGTGGCCGGGGGTACGGTACCCCAGCCCTGACGGGCAAAAAGGAGTGGCAGTTGTTCATCGAGCCAAACTTTCAGGTGTTGCAGGCGTACATCTTGGTCGGGCATTGCAAGGGTCTCCGACGGCCCTAGCCGTCAAGCGGGTCATGCTTTATTATCCAGCATCTTTTTCAGACCATCGAGAGGCGTGCGGCCCAATACCGCGGGCAGATGGCACGCAGGAAGCCCGGACTAATAAGATGGCATTGAAATCCCCCGCGTTTCGTAAAAAATTTCCGTTGCTGGTCACTGGCAGTCTGCTGGCCCTGCAACCCCTGGCCTCTTCATTCGTCGTCGCGGCGCAGCAGTATGACTGCTCTGTCTCCGCTTCGGGTGCCTGGGACTGTTCCCCCAAGACGCCCGCGGCCGCATTGCCACCGCGTCCCGTGCACGAGGGCAGTGCACTGGCCGACAACGGCGCGAGCCCGGCCGACAGCAGCTCGGGCGAAGAAGCCGGCGACAAGCCGATGCTCGTCACCGAAGCCAAGGGGCGTGGCCTGAAGTCGCGCAGTGCAGACTACAGCCACCTGGATTGGGTTCCACGCGAGAACCTCACCCCGGCGCAATTGGCGGAAACAGGCCCCTACTGCTCGGGCGCCTACATCGAACCGACGCGTCCCGGCATGAACGACAAGACGGCCAAGAGTGACGCACCGACCTTCCTGGGCGCCAAGGCTTCGCGCTACCAGCAGGAAGAACAGGTGGCGACCCTGGCCGGCGACGTGGTCATGCGCCAGGGCAGCATGCAAGTCGAGGCCGACGAGGCCAACCTGTACCAGGCCGAGAACCGCGGCGAACTGAGCGGCAACGTGCGGGTCCGTGACAACGGCGCACTGATCGTCGGCGACCACGCCGATGTCCAGCTGGACACCGGTGAAGCCAAGGTCGACAACGCCGAATACGTGATGCACAAGTCGCGCATCCGGGGTAACGCGCTGTACGCCAAGCGCGCCGAGAACGCGATCATCCGCCTCAAGGACGGCACGTACACCACGTGCGAACCGAACAGCAACGCCTGGACGCTCAAGGGCAACAACATCACCCTGAACCCGGCCACCGGCTTCGGTACTGCGACCAACGTGACGCTGCGGGTCAAGGACATCCCGGTCCTGTACACGCCCTACATCTATTTCCCGATCGACGACCGTCGCCAGTCCGGCTTCCTGCCGCCGACCATCGGCACCGGCAGCGACACCGGCTTCCTGCTGGTCACCCCGTACTACTTCAACCTGGCGCCCAACTACGACGCCACGTTGTACCCGCGCTACATGAGCAAGCGCGGCTTGCTGATGGAAGGCGAGTTCCGCTACCTGACCAAGTCCAGCGAAGGCCAGTTCGGCGCGGCGTACCTCAATGACGAAGACAACGAACGCGCCAAGCAGACCGACTACAGCAAGACCCGCTACATGTACAACTGGCAGCACAAGGGCGGCCTCGACTCCCGCGTACTGACAGAAGTCGACTACACCAAGATCAGCGACCCGTACTACTTCCAGGACTTGCAGACCGACCAGATCGGTGTCGAATCCCGGGAATATGTGAACCAGCAAGGTGCAGTCAGCTATCGCGGCGATACGTATACGGCGCGCCTGAACGTCCAGGCCTATCAGATGGCCACGATTTCGAACATCACACCTTATGACCGCTTGCCGCAGATCACCTTCAATGGCGCGCTGCCGCAACATCCGGGTGGGCTGGATTTCGCTTATAACACCGAGTTCGTGCGGTTTGACCGTGATTTGCGGACTGGAAACTATACAGATGAGAACGGTGACACCGAGCCGTTCTTGGACCGGAACGTCCAAGGTTTGGCTCGTGCTACCGGCGATCGGATGAATCTTGCCCCCGTCGTCAGCCTGCCAATGAATGCTAGCTATGGCTTCATCAAGCCGTCGCTGAAATATCAGTACACCCAATACGACCTGGACCTGGACAATCGAGGCAAAGCCGACATTGCCGCCCAGAGTGCTGAGGCCGATCGCCTGAGCGGCACGTATAGCCGTAACCAAAGCCGTGGCGTGCCGATCGCAAGCATCGACAGCGGCCTGTATTTCGACCGCGATACCCAATGGTTTGGCAAGAACTATCGCCAGACCCTGGAGCCGCGCCTGTATTACCTCTATGTGCCAGAGAAAGATCAGAGCGACATCCCTGTCTTCGATTCCAGCGAAAGCACCTTCAATTATTCCTCGCTGTTCCGGGACAACCGCTTCTTCGGCTCCGACCGTGTTGGCGATGAAAACAAGCTCTCCCTGGGCGTGACCAATCGCTGGATCGAAGAAAACGGCTTCGAACGCCAACGTATCAGCGTCGGCCAAGCCGTGTACTTCAAGGACCGCGAAGTTCAATTGCCGGGTATTAACGCCAGAACCCGCGAAGACTCGAAGTCGAACGTTTCGCCTTACGCGCTGGAATATGAATACCGCTGGAACCGCGATTGGCGTACCACCGCCGACTATAACTGGGATCCGGACACCCACAGCCCTCGCTCGGGCAGCGCAATGTTCCACTACCAACCTGAAGATAACCCGAACAAGGTCATCAACGCCGGTTATCGCTATCGCAACGACCTGATTCGTTACGACCAAAATACCGGCCAATGGCAAGTGGGCGGCGGCGACTATGGCACCCCTGGCACACCTGGCTACGTGAAGGACTACTACAAGATCAAGCAGCACGACTTCTCGGTCATCTGGCCGATCGTGCCACAGTGGAACGCCATCAGCCGCTGGCAGTATGACTACAACCGCAACCGTACCCTGGAAGCCTTCGGTGGTTTCGAATACGACAACTGCTGCTGGAAACTGCGCCTGATCAACCGTTACTGGGTCGACTATGAAGAATTCAGTCAAGCCGCCCCGGAAAACGAAAAAGGCGACCACGGCGTCTTCCTCCAAATTGTCCTGAAGGGACTCGGCGGCCTCACCGGCGCCAAGGTAGAGAGCTTCCTCGACAAAGGCATCCAAGGTTATCGTGAACGTGAAGATCAAGCTTTCTGATTGTCTGCGCCCGCTGATGCTGGGCGCGCTGTTCCTGGGTACGACGGCCAACGCCGCCGTTCAGTCCATCGATAAAGTGGTGGCCGTTGTCGACAACGACGTGGTCATGCAAAGCCAGCTGGACCAGCGTGTCCACGAAGTACAGCAGACCATCGCCAAGCGCGGCGGTGGCCTGCCGCCACCGGGTGTGCTGGACCAGCAAGTGCTCGAACGGCTGATCGTCGAAAACCTGCAACTGCAGATTGGCGAACGTTCGGGGATTCGCATCACCGATGAAGAACTGAACCAGGCCGTTGGCACCATTGCCCAGCGCAACAACATGTCCCTGGAGCAGTTCCGCGCCGCCCTGGCACACGACGGCCTGTCCTATGACGACGCTCGCGATCAGATCCGCCGCGAGATGGTCATCAGCCGTGTGCGTCAGCGCCGCGTGGCCGAACGCATCCAGGTATCCGAGCAGGAAGTGAAAAACTTCCTCGCCTCCGACCTGGGCAAGATGCAGCTTTCGGAAGAACTGCACCTGGCCAACATCCTGATTCCTACACCGGAAAGCGCCAACTCCGAAGCGATCCAGAACGCTTATCGCCAGGCGATGGATGTCTACCAGAAACTCAAGCAGGGTGCCGACTTCGGTCAAATGGCCGTCGCCCGCTCCGCCAGCGAAAACGCCCTGGAAGGCGGCGACATGGGCTGGCGCAAGCCCGCTCAACTGCCACCACCGTTTGATCGTGAACTCAGTGCCATGGCGGTGGGTGACATCACCCAGCCTGCCCGCACACCAGGCGGCTTCATCATCTTGAAGGTACTGGAAAAACGCGGCGGCGGAACTCAGGTTCGTGACGAAGTGCACGTGCGCCACATCCTGATCAAGCCAAGCGAAATTCGCAGCGAAGCCGAGACCAAGCGCCTGGCCGAGAAACTCTACGACCGTATCGAAGCGGGTGAAGATTTCGGCGAGCTGGCGAAAAGTTTCTCCGAAGACCCGGGTTCGGCCCTCCATGGTGGCGACCTGAACTGGGTCGACCCGAACGCGTTGGTGCCCGAATTCCGCCAGGTCATGGCCCAGACACCGCAAGGCCAATTGTCCAAGCCGTTCAAGAGCCCTTATGGCTGGCACGTACTGGAAGTCCTTGGCCGCCGCGCCACCGACAGCACCACCCAGGCTCGCGAACAGCAGGCAATGACCGTACTGCGCAACCGCAAATACGACGAAGAACTGCAAACCTGGCTGCGTCAGATCCGTGACGAAGCCTACGTTGAAATCAAGCTTCCTGGTGCAGACCAGGCCGCGCAGTGAATCCCAAGCGTTTCGCGCTGACACCCGGCGAGCCTGCCGGCATCGGTCCTGACCTGTGCCTGCTGCTCGCCTCGCAACCCCAGCCACATCCCCTGATCGCCATCACCAACCGCGACCTGCTCCTTGAGCGGGCCGCGCAGTTGGGGGTGACCGTCAGCCTTCTTCCGGTTTCGCCAGGCGCCTGGCCGGACGCCCCCGCGCCCGCCAACAGCCTGTACGTCTGGGACACACCCCTGGGCGCCCCGGTCGTCACCGGCCAATTGGACAAGGCCAACGCCGCATTCGTCCTGCAAACCCTGACCCGCGCGGGCCAAGGCTGCCTGGACGGGACTTTCGCCGGCATGATCACCGCACCGGTGCACAAGGGCGTGATCAACGAATCCGGCATTGCCTTTTCCGGGCACACTGAGTTCCTGGCGGACCTGACCCACACCGCGCAAGTGGTGATGATGCTGGCCACCCGTGGCTTGCGCGTGGCGCTGGTGACCACCCACCTGCCGCTGCGGGAGATTGCCGACGCCATTACTCCCGAACGCCTGGAGCGGGTCACGCGAATCCTGCACACGGACCTGCAGGAGAAATTCGGCATTGCCCACCCCTGCATCCTCGTGTGCGGGCTCAACCCCCACGCCGGCGAAGGCGGTCATTTGGGCCGCGAAGAAATCGACATCATCGAACCCACCTTGGAGCGCTTGCGCAGCGAGGGCATGGACCTGCGTGGCCCGCTGCCTGCCGACACTCTGTTCACCCCCAAATATCTGGAGCACTGCGACGCAGTGCTGGCGATGTACCACGACCAGGGCCTGCCCGTGCTGAAGTACAAGGGCTTTGGCGCAGCGGTCAATGTGACCCTGGGCCTGCCGATCATCCGTACGTCCGTAGACCATGGCACCGCCCTGGACCTGGCTGGCAGCGGCAAGATCGACACCGGCAGCCTGCACGTCGCGCTGGAAACCGCCTACCAGATGGCCGAGACCCTTATATGACCGAGCAATACCAACACCGCGCGCGCAAGCGCTTCGGCCAGAACTTCCTGCATGACGCCGGCGTGATCGATCGCATCCTGCGCTCCATCAATGCCAAGCCCGACGATCGCCTGCTGGAGATCGGCCCGGGCCAGGGCGCCCTGACCGAAGGACTGCTCGGCAGCGGCGCGCAACTGGACGTGGTGGAACTGGACAAGGATCTGGTGCCGATCCTCAACCAGCAATTTTCCGGCAAGAGCAACTTCAACCTGCACCAGGGTGATGCGCTGAAGTTCGACTTCAACAGCCTGAACGCCGCGCCCAACAGCCTGCGGGTGGTGGGCAACCTGCCGTACAACATCTCCACGCCGCTGATCTTCCACCTGCTGAGCAACGCCGGGCTGATCCGCGACATGCATTTCATGCTGCAAAAGGAAGTGGTCGAACGTCTCGCCGCCGGTCCTGGCGGCGGTGATTGGGGGCGCCTGTCGATCATGGTCCAGTACCATTGCCGGGTCGAACACCTGTTCAACGTCGGCCCCGGGGCCTTCAACCCGCCCCCGAAAGTCGACTCGGCCATCGTCCGCCTGGTTCCCCATGCCGTGCTGCCACACCCGGCCAAGGACCATCGCCTGCTGGAGCGCGTCGTTCGCGAAGCGTTCAACCAGCGCCGCAAAACCCTGCGAAACACCTTGAAACTGTTGCTGAGCAGCGCTGAAATCGAAGCGGCCGGTGTCGACGGTGGCCTGCGCCCCGAGCAACTGGACCTGGCGGCATTCGTGCGCCTGGCCGACAAGCTCAGCGAACAGACCCCGGCAAAAGCCGACGCCAGCTGACAGGCGTTGGTCGCTATCGGGTGGGACGCCACTCTGGTTTACTACCCGATACTTGGCCTAGACTGATCGCATCAGTCACGCCTGCGTCCCGCTTCCAAGGCCTTTTTGCATGTCCGATCCTCGTTATCAAGTCGACGTCAGCGTCACCACCCGCTTCCTGGCGGAACAATCGCAACCCGAGCAGAACCGCTTCGCCTTCGCCTACACCATTACCGTCCACAACAACGGCTCGTTGGCCGCCAGGTTGCTGTCGCGGCACTGGGTCATCACCGACGGCGACGGCCATGTCGAACACGTGCGTGGCGAGGGCGTGGTGGGCGAGCAACCGCTGATCGAGGCCGGTAAAAGCCACAATTACAGCAGCGGCACCGTGATGACCACCCGGGTCGGCACGATGCAGGGCACCTATCAGATGCTGGCCGAAGACGGCACACGCTTCGACGCAATCATCAAACCTTTTCGCCTGGCGGTCCCCGGAGCCCTGCACTAATGGCCACGTATGCAGTGGGGGATCTGCAGGGTTGCCTCGATCCGCTCAAATGCCTGCTGGAACGCGTGGCCTTCGACCCCTCGAAGGACACGCTGTGGCTGGTGGGCGACCTGGTCAACCGGGGACCGCAATCCCTGGAGACGTTGCGCTTTCTCTACGGTATCCGCCAATCGCTGGTGTGCGTGCTCGGCAATCACGACCTGCATTTGCTGGCCGCCTGGCAGAACATCGAGCGCCTGAAAAAATCCGATACGTTGAGCGAAATCCTCGACGCGCCCGACTGCGTTGAACTGCTGCAATGGCTGCGTCAGCAAAAGCTCATGCACTACGACGAGCAACGCAACCTGGCGCTGGTCCATGCCGGCATTGCGCCCCAGTGGTCCCTGCGCAAGGCCCTCAAGTGCGCCGCCGAGGTCGAGCAAGCGTTGCGCGACGACAACCTGTTCGCCCCCTACCTCGACGGCATGTACGGCAACGACCCCACCCAATGGGACAACGACCTCACGGGGATCCCCCGCCTGCGGGTCATCACCAACTATTTCACCCGCATGCGCTTCTGCACCCGCCACGGCAAGCTCGACCTCAAGAGCAAGGAAGGTATCGAGACCGCACCGCCCGGCTATGCCCCGTGGTTCAAGCACAAGGAGCGCAAGACCCGCAACCTGAAGGTCATTTTCGGCCATTGGGCGGCGCTGGAGGGGCAATGCGACGAACCGGGGATCTTTGCCCTCGACACGGGTTGCGTGTGGGGCAACGCCATGACACTGATGGACGTCGACAGCGGCGAACAACTGCGTTGCGATTGCGACGCACAGGGTCACCCCAAACCTCATCATTCGGCCGCGACACCGTCGCCGGCCAACAGCGTCGCCTGACCGACTGCAGGTCAGGCCACAGGAGTCTCAAATGTCCGAATTCAAACGCATCCCACCGGAACAGGCGCGGACCTTGCGCGAACAAGGCGCGGTAGTCGTCGACATCCGGGATCCAGCCACTTTCGCCGCGTTGCACATCAGCGGCTCCCGGCATCTGGACAACCACAGCGTCGCCGACTTCATCCGTGCGGCCGACCTCGATGCCCCCACCGTCGTGGTCTGCTATCACGGCAATTCCAGCCAGAGCGCAGCTGCCTACCTGGTCAGCCAGGGCTTCTCCGATGTCTACAGCCTGGACGGCGGTTTCGAGCTATGGCGTGCGACTTATCCTGCAGAAACGGCGCAAGGCAGCCACGAATAATTTTTTTGTGGCGTCCGAGCCCCCGTGGGGCGCGGGCTTGAGCGATGGCAGACGAACGGTCTGCCATAACTAATTACGTATTCCACCTTTACCTCTCCGATTCCGAACTATCCTTAGCCTCAGGCCATCCAAAACAGGGGAGAGCCGGTACACCGGCGCACGGGTCATCGGGAGTCAGCTTTCAGGAACCTGCAATCCTGGAAGCATTCTGGGGGGTAAAACGGCCACTGGGTTCCCAGCGGCTGTCCAGCATCGACTGATTGATCCGACACCGGCTCCACGTATCGAGCGAGGTGACGTCATGAGCATTTTTAGCCACTTCCAGCAACGTTTCGAGTCCACGCGGCAGGAGGAATACTCGCTGCAGGAATACCTCGATCTCTGCAAGCAGGATCGCAGTGCCTATGCGTCGGCTGCAGAGCGGCTATTGCTGGCCATCGGAGAACCGGAGCTGCTGGATACCTCGACCAACTCGAGGCTCTCGCGGATCTTTTCCAACAAAGTGATCCGCCGCTATCCGGCCTTTGAAGACTTCCACGGCATGGAAGAATGCATCGACCAGATCGTGTCCTACTTCCGCCACGCCGCCCAAGGCCTGGAAGAGAAGAAACAGATCCTCTACCTGCTCGGCCCCGTGGGCGGCGGTAAATCGTCCCTGGCCGAGAAACTCAAGCAACTGATCGAAAAGGTGCCCTTCTACGCCATCAAGGGCTCGCCGGTGTTCGAATCGCCCCTGGGGCTGTTCAACGCCACGGAGGACGGCGCCATCCTCGAAGAGGATTTCGGCATCCCTCGGCGCTACCTCAATACCATCATGTCGCCGTGGGCCACCAAGCGCCTGGCCGAGTTCGGCGGTGACATCAGCCAGTTCCGCGTGGTCAAGCTCTATCCATCGATTCTCAACCAGATCGCAGTGGCCAAGACCGAGCCGGGGGACGAGAACAACCAGGACATCTCGGCACTGGTGGGCAAGGTCGATATCCGCAAGCTGGAAGAGTTCCCACAGAACGACGCCGACGCCTACAGCTATTCGGGTGCGCTGTGCCGGGCCAACCAGGGCCTGATGGAATTCGTCGAGATGTTCAAGGCCCCCATCAAGGTGCTGCACCCCTTGCTGACCGCGACCCAGGAAGGTAACTACAACAGTACCGAGGGTCTTGGGGCGATTCCCTTCAGCGGCATCCTGCTGGCGCACTCCAACGAGTCCGAATGGCACACCTTCCGCAACAACAAGAACAACGAGGCCTTCATCGACCGGATCTACATCGTCAAGGTGCCGTACTGCCTGCGAGTGACCGATGAGGTGAAGATCTACGACAAACTGCTGTTCAACAGCTCGCTGTCCAAGGCCCACTGCGCCCCCGACACGCTGAAGATGCTGGCTCAGTTCACCGTACTGTCTCGTCTCAAGGAGCCAGAAAACTCCAACATCTATTCGAAGATGCGGGTGTACGACGGCGAAAACCTCAAGGACACCGATCCAAAGGCCAAGTCGATCCAGGAATACCGCGACAACGCAGGCGTCGACGAAGGGATGAATGGCCTGTCCACGCGTTTTGCCTTCAAGATCCTGTCCAAGGTTTTCAACTTCGACCCCCACGAGATCGCCGCCAACCCGGTGCACCTGCTGTATGTGCTGGAACAGCAGATCGAGCAGGAACAGTTCCAGGCGGAAACCCGCGAGCGTTATCTGCGCTTCCTCAAGGAATACCTGGCCCCGCGCTACATCGAGTTCATCGGCAAGGAAATCCAGACCGCATACCTGGAGTCCTACAGCGAATACGGCCAGAACATCTTCGACCGTTACGTGCTGTACGCCGACTTCTGGATCCAGGACCAGGAATACCGCGATCCGGAAACCGGGGAAATCCTCAACCGCGTAGCACTCAACGAGGAGCTGGAAAAAATCGAGAAGCCGGCCGGCATCAGCAATCCAAAGGATTTCCGCAACGAGATCGTGAACTTCGTATTGCGCGCCCGGGCCAACAACAACGGCAAGAACCCGACCTGGCTCAGCTATGAGAAGCTGCGGGTGGTGATCGAGAAGAAAATGTTCTCCAACACCGAAGACCTGCTGCCCGTCATCAGCTTCAACGCCAAGGCCAGCAAGGAGGACCAGCAAAAACACAACGACTTCGTCACACGCATGGTCGAACGTGGCTACACCGACAAACAGGTACGACTGCTCTCCGAGTGGTATCTGCGGGTCCGCAAATCACAGTAGCCAGCTACAAGCCGCAAGCGACAAGCTGCAAGAGGAAAGCGCATGAACCCGAGATCTGGGTAACTGCTCCTACTTGCAGCTTGCAGCTCATCACTTGAAGCTGCCCGGAGGGCCCCATGAGCTACGTGATCGATCGACGCCTGAATGGCAAGAACAAGAGCACGGTGAACCGCCAGCGTTTCCTGCGGCGCTACCGTGACCACATCAAGAAGGCCGTCGAAGAGGCGGTCAGTCGTCGTTCCATTACCGACATGGAGCACGGCGAACAGATCAGCATTCCCGGTCGCGACATCGACGAGCCGGTGCTTCACCATGGGCGCGGCGGCAAGCAGACCGTCGTGCACCCCGGCAACAAGGAGTTCACCACGGGCGAGCATATTCCTCGTCCGCAAGGAGGGGGTGGCGGCAAGGGACCCGGCAAGGCCGGCAACTCCGGCGAGGGCATGGATGAATTCGTGTTCCAGATCACCCAGGAGGAATTCCTCGAATTCATGTTCGAGGACCTGGAGCTGCCCAACCTGGTCAAGCGCAACCTGACCGGTACCGACACTTTCAAGACCGTGCGAGCCGGTATCAGCAATGAAGGCAATCCGTCGCGCATCAATATCATCCGTACCCTGCGCTCAGCCCATGCCCGACGCATCGCCCTGTCGGGCAGCAGCCGGGCGAAATTGCGCGAAGTGAAGGAAGAGCTGGCCCGCCTGAAGCGCGAAGAACCCGACAATTTTGGCGATATTCAAGATCTGGAGGCGGAGATCGAGAAGCTGAGCGCACGCATCCACCGTGTGCCCTTCCTCGACACCTTCGACCTCAAGTACAACCTGCTGGTGAAGCAACCCAACCCCAGCTCCAAGGCGGTGATGTTCTGCCTGATGGACGTGTCCGGCTCCATGACCCAGGCCACCAAGGACATCGCCAAGCGCTTCTTCATCCTCCTGTACCTGTTCCTCAAGCGCAACTACGACAAGATCGACGTAGTGTTCATCCGTCACCACACCAGCGCCAGGGAAGTGGACGAAGAAGAGTTCTTCTATTCCAGGGAGACCGGCGGCACCATCGTTTCCAGCGCCCTGAAACTGATGCAGGAGATCATGGCCGAGCGCTATCCGGCCAACGAATGGAACATCTACGCCGCCCAGGCCTCGGACGGTGACAACTGGAACGACGACTCGCCGATCTGCCGGGACATCCTCATCAACCAGATCATGCCGTTCGTCCAGTACTACACCTACGTGGAAATTACTCCACGCGAACACCAGGCGTTGTGGTACGAATATGAACGCATAGCCGAAGCTTTTTCCGACACATTTGCCCAACAGCAACTGGTCTCGGCCGGGGATATCTACCCGGTCTTCCGTGAACTCTTCCAGCGCAGGTTAGTGACATGACCGCCAAAAAAGAGCAGAAGCGCCAGCCTATTTCCACCGGCTCCGAATGGACATTCGAGCTGATCCAGGCCTACGACCGCGAAATCAGCCGTATCGCGGACCGCTATGCCCTGGACACCTACCCGAACCAGATCGAGGTGATCACCGCCGAACAGATGATGGACGCCTATGCGTCGGTCGGCATGCCGCTGGGTTACCACCACTGGTCCTACGGCAAGCACTTCCTCAGCACGGAAAAATCCTACAGCAGGGGGCAGATGGGGCTGGCCTATGAGATCGTGATCAATTCCGACCCGTGCATCGCCTACCTGATGGAGGAAAACACCATTTGCATGCAGGCCTTGGTGGTGGCGCATGCCTGCTACGGGCACAACAGTTTCTTCAAGGGCAACTACCTGTTCCGCACCTGGACCGATGCCAGTTCGATCATCGATTACCTGGTATTTGCCAAGCAGTACATCATGCAGTGCGAAGAGCGCCATGGCATCGATGCGGTCGAGGACCTGCTGGACTCCTGCCACGCCCTGATGAACTACGGCGTGGATCGCTACAAGCGGCCGTATCCGATTTCTGCCGAAGAAGAACGCCGGCGGCAAAAGGACCGCGAAGAGCACCTGCAAAAGCAGATCAACGACCTATGGCGCACCATTCCCAAAGGCGCGGACAAGTACAGCGAGAAGGACAACGCGCGCTTCCCCGCCGAACCCCAGGAGAACATTCTCTACTTCATTGAAAAACATGCGCCGTTGCTCGAACCCTGGCAACGGGAGATCGTGCGCATCGTGCGCAAGATCGCCCAGTATTTCTATCCACAGCGCCAGACCCAGGTCATGAACGAAGGCTGGGCCACGTTCTGGCACTACACGCTGATGAACGACCTGTACGACGAAGGGTTGGTGACAGACGGCTTCATGATGGAGTTCCTGGCTTCGCACACAAGCGTGGTGTTCCAACCCGGTTTCGACAGCCCGTACTACAGCGGCATCAACCCCTACGCACTGGGCTTTGCCATGTACCGCGACATTCGGCGCATGTGCGAGAACCCGACTGAAGAGGACCGTCGCTGGTTCCCGGAAATCGCCGGCTCGGATTGGCTGTCCACCATCAAGTTCGCCATGAGCAGCTTCAAGGACGAAAGTTTCATCCTGCAATACCTCTCGCCGAAGGTGATCCGGGACCTGAAACTGTTCAGCATCATGGATGACGATCAGAAAGATGACCTGCTGGTGCCAGCCATCCACGACGAAAGCGGATATCGCATCATCCGCGAGACCCTGGCAGCGCAGTACAACCTGGGCAATCGCGAACCCAACGTGCAGATCTATAGCATCGACCGGCGCGGCGATCGCTCGCTGACCCTGCGCCATCAGGCGCATAACCGAAAACCATTGGGCGACTCCACCGATGAGGTGCTCAAGCATCTGCATCGTCTCTGGGGGTTCGACATCCACCTGGAAACCCTGCAAGGAGACCAGGTGACGAAAACCCATCACGTCCCACCCAGGAACGAACAGGGTGAAGGCGACTACGGTCGCCTGGACCTGGCCGTCATTCATCTTTAAGCCCGTTTTCACCTCCGGACGTCCGACGCAAGGGTTATCCTGTCGGACCAACGGAGGTTTTTTATGCAGATCTATAAAGTTGGCGGGGCCGTTCGCGACCGCCTGCTGGGCATTCCCGTCACTGATATTGACCGCGTGGTGGTAGGCGCCACTGCCGAGGACATGCTGGCCAAGGGATTTCGGCCCGTGGGCGCCGATTTTCCGGTGTTCCTCGATCCCAAGACCGGCGAGGAATACGCCCTCGCCCGCACCGAACGCAAAAGCGGTCGCGGCTATGGCGGCTTCGTGTTTCACGCCAGCCCGGAAGTGACCCTTGAGCAAGACCTGATTCGACGCGACTTGACGATCAACGCAATGGCCGAAGATGACCATGGCCACCTCACCGATCCGTACCACGGCCAGCGCGACCTTAAAGCCCGGGTATTGCGCCATGTTTCCCCCGCGTTCGCCGAAGATCCACTCCGAGTCCTGCGAGTAGCCCGTTTCGCCGCGCGCTACGCCCCGCTGGGTTTCACGGTGGCGGACGAAACCCTTGAGCTGATGCGCCAGCTCAGCGACTCCGGCGAGCTGGAGGCGCTGACCGCCGAGCGCAGCTGGAAAGAAATCTCCCGCGCACTCATGGAAGAGCAACCACAGGTGTTTATCCAGGTCCTGCGCGACTGCACGGCGCTGAAGGTCCTGATGCCCGAGGTCGACGCGCTGTTTGGCGTACCACAACCTGAAGCCCATCACCCGGAAATCGACACCGGCCTCCACACATTGAGCGTGCTGGAACAGGCCGCGCGGCATCGACAACCGCTGACGGTCCGCTGGGCTTGCCTGCTCCATGACTTGGGGAAAGGCCTGACACCCCAAGACGAATGGCCGCGACACATCGCCCATGAACACAAAGGCTTGAAGCTGATCAAAGCGGTCAACGAACGCTTCAAGGCACCTCGCGACTGTCAGGAACTGGCGCTATTGGTGGGGCAATACCACACCCATGGCCATCGTGCGCTGGAGTTGAAGCCGTCCACTTTGCTTGAGCTGCTGCAGAGTTTTGATGTGTTCCGACGCCCCCAGCGCTTCGAGGAGTTCATCGCAGCCTGCGAGATGGATGCACGAGGACGCAAAGGGCTTGAGGAGCGAAGTTATCCACAGACTGATTATCTGCGGGGCGCAGCCGCAGCGGCCCGAGCGGTGGCGGTACAGCCACTGCTGGAAAAAGGTTTCAAGGGACCTGAACTGGGTGAGGCGATCAAGCGCGAGCGCCTCAGGGCGCTGAAAGTTTACAAAGCAGCGGCGGGCTGACAGGAGCGCTAGGGCAGCAACGCTTTTGGTGAGTACACCGCCGCTTCACAGCAGATTCGATGGCGTAAGCTGCTCCCCTCGCCATTCAAAAGCCACCGGCGCCAGCACCTGGTCAATCTGTGATTCTTTCCACAGCGTGGCGAAGCTTTTGCCTGCGCCCGGGTGTATGCGATCCGGCGCGATCAACGACAATGGCCACAATACGAAGGCATTTTTGAGGATTTCCGCGCGAGGCAGGATCAAGCCGTCGAAGTTGCCGACCTGGTCGCCGTACAACAAGACATCGATGTCCAGCGGCAGCCCTTTGCGGTCCGGCGCATAACGGCCATTGTCCGCCTCGATGAACTTGAGACGGCGATCCAGCTCCGTCAAGGGCAGGTTGGTGAAGGCCGATACGACGAAATTGAAGAATGGCCCGCTCTTGATGCCCACCGGCTGGCTCTCGAACACCGCTGAACAGCGTATGTCCACCAGGAAACCGGCGAGGGCTTCAAGGCCCGCACGCAAATGGATTTCGCGCTCGATATTGCTGCCGAGCCCGAGAAAAACCTGAATCAGCGACATCCGCGCTCGATCTCCACGCCCACTCCGCTGGCCGCCGGCACGGCGCCAGGCTTGGTCACTTTCAGACGCAGCCAAGTGATCTTGAACTCGTCCATCAGCTCTTGGGCGAGCCGTTCGGCGAATGTTTCGACCAACTGGAACTGGGCCTGCTCGGCAAAGGCCTGGATGCGCGACGATACGCTGGCATAGTCGAGCGCCAGGGTCAGGTCATCGCCTGCGGCGGCCGGACGATTATCCCAAGCGAAACTCAGGTCAAGCCGCAGGCACTGTCGGATGCCGCGCTCCCAGTCGTAGGCACCGATTACCGTGTCAACTTCCAGGCCTTCGATAAACACTCTGTCCAAGCACTCTTCTCCGCAGCACGACAAGGGCGCAATGCCCCGTTAGAATCAGGGCGTCCTCGCCCGGAATAGTTAGCATGTATTGGTTACTGGCGATCCTCGCCTACCTGCTCGGCTCGCTGTCCTTCGCCATTTTGCTCAGCCGCTTGACCCATCGTCCGGATCCGCGAACGAGCGGCTCGGGCAACGCCGGCGCCACCAACATGCTACGCCTGGCCGGACGCAAACTGGCCGCCCTGACCTTGCTTGGCGACCTCTGCAAAGGCCTTGTGCCCGTATTGATCGCCAGCCTTGCAGGGCTCTCGTTGCAGCAACAGGCCTGGATCGGCGTCTGCGCGGTCATCGGCCATCTGTTCCCACTGTACTTTCGCTTCCGTGGCGGCAAAGGCGTTGCCACCGCCGCCGGCATGTTGCTGGGCCTGTACCCACCCGCCGCCCTGCTGGCCGTCGCGGCCTGGCTGCTGACGTTCTACCTGACCCGCACCAGTTCGCTGGCCGCGCTGATCGCCACACCGCTGACCCTGCCTCTCCTGGCCTGGCAGGAACCGGCGGCCTTGTTGCCGATGAGCGCGCTGGTCGCGCTGATCGTCTGGCGCCACCGAGGCAATCTACGCGACCTGTTTGCCGGGCGCGAACGTCATTTCTAGGATTTGTATGAAAAGTGCCTGCGCGACTTTTCGTACAAACCCCATGTTGCCTCAGAGCGGTGGCAACTGCTCCATGGGCCAGCGTGCCTGCACGCTGATCGCCAGGCTTTCACGCTGGCCGGCCTGCAGGCGCTGACAACCGGCAAAAGCGATCATCGCGCCATTATCGGTGCAGAACTGCGGCCTGGCGTAGTAAACGTCGCCCTTCATGTCGCCGAGCATTTTCTCCAGCGACACCCGTAAGGCCTTGTTCGCACTCACGCCGCCGGCAATCACCAGGCGCTTGAGCCCGGCCTGTTTCAGCGCGCGCTTGCACTTGATGGTCAAAGTTTCCACCACGGCCTGCTGGAACGCCAGCGAGATGTCGCAACGGGCTTGCTCACCGTCGTCCCCGACGCTGACGCATTGCTGCCAGGTGTTCAGGGCGAAGGTTTTCAGGCCGCTGAAGCTGAAGTCCAGGCCAGGCCGGTCACACATCGGACGCGGGAACACGAAACGGCCTTCAACCCCCTGGGTCGCGAGCCGGGCGATTTCCGGTCCTCCCGGATAATTGAGCCCCATCATCTTCGCGGTTTTGTCGAATGCTTCACCGGCAGCATCGTCCAGGGACTCGCCCATGAGCGCGTATTGGCCGATGCCGTCGACCCGGACGAGCTGGGTATGACCGCCCGAAACCAACAAAGCGACGAACGGGAATTGCGGCGGTTGCGGCTCCAGCATCGGGGCCAGTAAGTGACCCTCCATGTGATGCACGCCCAGGGCCGGAACGCCCCAGGCAAAGGCCAGCGCCTGGGCACAGGACGCGCCGACCAGCAGCGCGCCCACCAGGCCAGGACCCGCAGTGTAGGCGACGGCGTCGATCTCGCTCGGCTGGCAGCCGGCGTCGTCCAGGACCTGGCGAATCAAGGGCAGCATGCGCTTGACGTGATCGCGAGAGGCAAGCTCGGGCACCACGCCACCGTAGGCGCGATGCAGGTCGATCTGGCTGAACAGCGCATCGGCCAGCAGGCCCCGCTCACTGTCGTAGAGTGCAACACCGGTTTCGTCGCAGGAAGTTTCCAGTCCCAGTACTAGCATGGGTTTGCGCCTTGTAGCGGCTGAATTCGAAGGCGCGCATAATAGTCGCCGCGTTGTGCCCCGACCAGCGGTTTTCGATCAGAGGCTTTGCATTCCGAGCGTTGAGGGGTTAACATCCGCAACCCTTAAAAACCGACGTCTTCAAGTGCTCTTTTGCCGCGAGGATGTTGACCCCGGTAATGAATGAAGGTAGCTCTGGATGCCAGCCGTCAAAGTAAAAGAGAACGAACCCTTCGACGTAGCTCTGCGTCGTTTCAAGCGCTCCTGCGAAAAAGCCGGTGTTCTGGCTGAAGTTCGTAGCCGCGAATTCTATGAGAAGCCGACTTCCGAGCGTAAGCGCAAAGCAGCAGCCGCTGTTAAGCGTCACGCCAAGAAAGTTCAGCGCGAACAGCGCCGCGCCGTACGTCTGTACTAATACACAGCCGTCCGTAGCAAGCTTCTGCCAAGCCCGGCCCTCAAGCCGGGCTTATGGCATTTGCGGAATAACGCTTGATGCTTCACTGTCAAAGCCGCAGACGCGACCGAGACAACCTGCTTCACCACGTCAGACCTGGCTTTCTTGCCAGCGGTGCACGTCTCTTCTGACGAGCCTTCCAAGGCTACTGACGAGCACACCCTGATTCCTCTAACGACGATCAGCCCAAGGCACTCCTCGCGTGCCCGCTTCATGAGCTATCCGAGGCCTGACGGCCGTTACCGGACTCAGCGCAACATATTTCAGAACATTCAGACCGTCGAATACTGATCAGTCATTAACGTCAGTGGATTATCGGCAGATACACTTTCCGACAGCGATGATGCAGACGAACCGGTCGAGCCACCGATCCAGGGTGCTCCACGCCCCGCAACCAGTGCCGCCTGTTGATTTCGGGTCCCTCTTTCGCGCAGTGATGACGAGAACGCCATGGCCGGGCTGATTCCCCAGAGCTTTATTGACGACCTCCTGAACCGCACCGACATCGTCGACGTGGTCAGCTCTCGCCTGCAAATGAAAAAAGCCGGCAAGAACTACACGGCCTGCTGCCCGTTCCACAAAGAAAAAACCCCATCTTTCAGCGTCAGCCCCGACAAGCAGTTCTACTACTGCTTCGGCTGCGGCGCTGGCGGCAACGCCCTCGGCTTCATCATGGACCACGACAACCTGGATTTCCCCCAGGCTGTCGAAGAACTGGCCAAAGCGGCCGGCATGGAAATCCCCCGGGAGGAAAGCGGCCGGCAGCACAAACCACGCCAGCCGACCGACTCACCGCTCTATCCGCTGCTGACGGCGGCGGCCGACTTCTACCGCCAGGCCCTCAAGAGCCATCCGGCCCGCAAGGCCGCTGTGGATTACCTGAAAGGTCGCGGCCTGACCGGTGAAATCGCTCGGGATTTCGGCCTCGGCTTCGCCCCACCCGGCTGGGACAACCTGTACAAGCACCTGAGCAGCGACACGCTGCAGCAACGCGCCATGATCGACGCCGGCCTGCTGATCGAGAACGCCGAGACCGGCAAGCGCTACGACCGTTTCCGCGACCGGGTCATGTTCCCGATCCGCGATACCCGTGGCCGGATCATTGCTTTTGGCGGCCGGGTACTGGGCGACGACAAGCCCAAGTACCTGAACTCCCCGGAAACCCCGGTGTTCCATAAAGGCCAGGAACTCTACGGCCTGTACGAGGCCCGCAAGAACAACCGCAACCTCGACGAAATCATCGTTGTCGAAGGCTACATGGACGTGATCGCCCTGGCCCAGCAAGGCTTGCGCAACGCGGTCGCCACCCTGGGTACCGCCACCAGCGAAGAGCACATGAAGCGCCTGTTCCGCGTCGTGCCCAGCGTGCTGTTCTGCTTTGACGGCGACCAGGCGGGCCGCAACGCCGCCTGGCGCGCGCTGGAAGCGACCCTGCCATGCCTGCAGGACGGTCGGCGGGCACGCTTCCTGTTCCTGCCCGAAGGCGAGGACCCGGACACCCTGGTGCGATCCGAAGGCACCGACGCGTTTCGCGCGAGGATCAACCAGCACGCGCAACCGCTGGCCGATTACTTTTTCCAGCAGTTGACCGAAGAGGCCGACCCACGCTCACTCGAAGGCAAGGCCCACATGGCCACCCTCGCCGCGCCGCTGATCGACAAAGTGCCCGGCGCCAACTTGCGCCTACTCATGCGCCAGCGCCTGAGCGAAATCACCGGGCTCAATAGCGAGGCGGTCAACCAGTTGGTCTACAGCGCACCTCAGGACGCGCCACCGGCCTACGATCCGGGTATCGATTACGACGCGATGCCCGATTACGCCGACTATCATCAACCTCAGCAGGACTATGCACCGCAGCAGGAATGGACGCCCAAGAAACCCGGCAGCGGCGGCAAGAAATGGGACAAGAAGCCCTGGGACAAGAACGGCAAGCGCGGCGATCGCGACCAACCACGTGCCCCGCGCGTGCCGGCGGCCGTCGAACCACCAACGCTGGCCGCCCTGCGCACCTTGCTGCACCACCCGCAACTGGCGGAAAAGGTCGAGGATGCCGGGCACTTCGCCGATGAAGACCACAGCAACACGCAGTTGCTGGTCGCGCTCCTCGAAGCCGTGCAGAAGAACCCCAGGCTCAACTCCTTCCAGTTGATTGCCCGGTGGCACGGCACCGAGCAAGGGCGCCTGCTCAAAGCCTTGGCCGAGAAGGAATGGCTGATTGAGGGAGACAACCTTGAACAACAGTTTTTCGACACCATTACTAGCTTGTCCGCCCGCCAACGCGAGCGAAATCTGGAGCAACTTCTGCGAAAAGCTCGTCAGAGCGAGTTGACCAGCGAAGAGAAAAACCAATTGCGCGACTTACTCAGCCGCAATGTTCCCGAATCAAACCCGACCTCAACTGGCGCGTGAGGTCACAGCTCAGGTATAATCCTCGGCTTGTTTTTTGCCCGCCAAGACCTTCAGTGGATAGGGTGTTATGTCCGGAAAAGCGCAACAGCAGTCTCGTATCAAAGAGTTGATCCTATTGGGTCGTGAGCAGGGCTACCTGACTTACGCGGAGGTCAACGACCACCTGCCGGAGGATATTTCAGATCCGGAACAGGTGGAAGACATCATCCGCATGATCAACGACATGGGGATCAACGTATTCGAGGTTGCGCCAGATAAGGATGCCCTTATGCTGGCCGACGCCGATACCGACGAGGCGGCTGCTGAAGAAGCGGCTGCGGCGTTGGCGGCTGTCGAGACCGACATTGGTCGCACCACCGACCCGGTACGCATGTACATGCGTGAAATGGGCACGGTAGAACTCCTCACGCGTGAAGGCGAGATCGAAATCGCCAAGCGTATCGAAGAGGGCATCCGCGAAGTGATGGGCGCCATCGCGCACTTCCCTGGCACGGTTGACCACATTCTCTCCGAGTACACCCGCGTCACCACCGAAGGTGGTCGCCTGTCCGACGTCCTGAGCGGCTACATCGATCCGGACGACGGCTCCACGCCGCCAGCCGCCGAAGTGCCGCCACCGCTCGACGCGAAAGCCGACAAGGCCGACGACGACAGCGATGACGAAGATGGCGAAGCCAGCGACGACGAAGAAGAAGCCGAAAGCGGCCCGGACCCGATCATCGCCGCACAGCGTTTCGGCGCCGTGGCCGACCAGATGGAAATCACCCGCAAGGCCCTGAAAAAGCACGGTCGCAACAACAAGCAGGCGATTGCCGAGCTGTTGGCCCTGGCCGAGCTGTTCATGCCGATCAAGCTGGTGCCCAAGCAGTTCGAAGGCCTGGTCGAGCGCGTTCGCAGCGCCCTGGATCGCCTGCGCCAGCAAGAGCGCGCGATCATGCAACTGTGTGTTCGTGACGCCCGCATGCCACGTGCCGATTTCCTGCGCCAGTTCCCGGGCAACGAAGTCGACGAAAGCTGGACCGATGCGCTGGCCAAAGGCAAGAGCAAATACGCCGAAGCCATTGCCCGCCTGCAACCGGACATCGTTCGTTGCCAGCAGAAGCTGAGCGCGCTGGAGGCCGAGACCGGCCTGAGCATTGCCGAGATCAAGGAAATCAACCGTCGCATGTCGATCGGTGAGGCCAAGGCCCGCCGCGCGAAGAAAGAGATGGTTGAAGCGAACTTGCGTCTGGTGATCTCCATCGCCAAGAAGTACACCAACCGCGGCCTGCAGTTCCTCGACCTGATCCAGGAAGGCAACATCGGCCTGATGAAAGCGGTGGACAAGTTCGAATACCGTCGCGGCTACAAGTTCTCGACTTACGCCACCTGGTGGATTCGCCAGGCGATCACCCGTTCGATCGCCGACCAGGCCCGCACCATTCGTATCCCGGTGCACATGATCGAAACGATCAACAAGCTCAACCGTATTTCCCGCCAGATGCTGCAGGAAATGGGTCGCGAACCGACCCCGGAAGAGCTGGGTGAGCGCATGGAGATGCCTGAGGACAAGATCCGCAAGGTATTGAAGATCGCCAAAGAGCCTATCTCGATGGAAACCCCGATCGGCGATGATGAAGACTCCCATCTGGGTGACTTCATCGAAGACTCCACCATGCAGTCGCCAATCGATGTCGCCACCGTAGAGAGCCTCAAGGAAGCGACTCGCGAAGTACTCTCCGGCCTCACTGCCCGTGAAGCCAAGGTACTGCGCATGCGTTTCGGCATCGACATGAATACCGACCACACCCTTGAGGAAGTCGGTAAGCAGTTCGACGTGACCCGTGAGCGGATTCGTCAGATCGAAGCCAAGGCGTTGCGCAAGCTGCGCCACCCGACGCGAAGCGAGCATCTGCGCTCCTTCCTCGACGAGTGACCCTCCCAAAACCCCCGGCCCTGCCGGGGGTTTTGCCATGTGCCGATAAAATCCCTCCGTTCCCCCTCCTCGCCCCGTTGCCCGTCTACACTCGAAACATCCGCCCGCAGCCATGACGAGACAGTGATGCCCAGACTGACGGCCTTGCTCTTGCTGTCATTGATAACCTGGACCGCAACAGCTGGCGCGTTGACGCTCACTGACGAGGAGCTCCGCTGGCTCAAAAGCCACCCCGACTTGCGCCTGGGTGTCGATGCCTCATGGCCGCCATTCGAATTCCGCGACGACAAAGGCCGTTACCAGGGGCTGGCCGCCGACTATATCGATACCATCCGCAACCGACTGGCGATCAAGTTCACCCCGGTTGAACCCGCCAGTTGGACCGAGGTGCTGGAACAAGTCGCACAGGGCAGGATCGATCTTCTGCCAGGTATCATGTCCACCCCGGAACGCCAGAACTACCTGGCATTTACCCGCCCCTATCTCGACTTCCCGATTGTTATCCTGGCCCATCAGAACGGCGCCCGCCCTCACAACATCGAAGAGCTGTACGGACTGAAGGTCGCCGTCGTGGAGAACTATGCCCCCCACGAACTGCTGCGCACCCGCCACCCCGACCTGAACCTGGTGGCACTGCCCAGCGTCAGCTCAGCCCTGCAAGCCCTGGCGAACAATGAAGTGGATGCGATGGTCGGCGACCTGGCCTCCAGCGTCTGGAGCCTGCGCCAACTCAAGCTCGACGGACTCTACGTCAGCGGGCAAACCCCCTATCGCTATCAATTGGCGATGGCCGTCCCCCGCGATAACAAAATGCTGGTGGGCATCCTGGACAAGGTCCTGGCGGACATGACCCCGGCTGAGATCAGCGAGATCCAGGATAAATGGGTCGGCGATGTGCGCGACTATCGCCAGTTGTGGTCAGACCTGTTGTTCTACGGCGTGCCTGGGCTGGCCCTGTTGGTTGGCGTACTGCTCATTGTGATTCGCATCAACCGTCGCCTCAGTTCGGAGATTGCCCGACGCGTCGACCTCGAACAGGAGTTGCGCAGCAGCGAATACCATTATCGGGGGCTGGTGGAGAGCCTGTCGGCCATCGCCTGGGAGGCCAAGGTCAGCGATTACACCTACAGCTACGTCTCCCCCCATGCCGAGGAATTATTGGGCTACCCCCTCGCCCATTGGCTGATCCCAGGCTTCTGGCGCAACATCATTCATCCGGCCGACTTGATTCGCACCGAGACTTACTGCGATCAGGAAATACTCGCCGGCCGCGACCATTGCGTTGATTATCGCGTGATCACCGCCGATGGACGCTGCCTGTGGGTGCGCGACCTGGTCAGCCTGATCCAGCACGGTCACGAACCAGTGCTGCGAGGGCTGATGATCGACATCAGCGAAACCAAGCGCACCGAGGAAGCGCTGCGCCTCTCGGAGCAGAAGTTCGCTTCGGTGTTCCGCCAGTGCCCGGATATCCTGGTGATAGCGCGCCTGCTGGACGGCTGTCTGCTGGAGGTCAACACGGCTTTCGAAGAGCAGATCGGCCTGAGCGCCGCACAGGTGAAGGGCAAAAGTGCAACCGAGTTGAGCATCTGGGGTATCCAGGACGCTGGCCCCGGGCTGTTGCAGCGTTTGCAGGCCGGCAGCATCCGCAACCTGGAGATGCCCTTCCGTCGCAGCAATGGCCAGATGTTCACCGGGCTGATTTCCGCCGAGCCCTTCGACCTCGACACGACACCCGCCCTGGTTGTGGTAGTGCGCGACATCAGCCAGCTCAAGGAAACCCAACAGCAGCTGCAGACCTCCGAAGAAAAATTCGCCAAGGCGTTCCACGCCTCACCCGACGGCTTGTTGATCTCTCGACAAAGTGACGGGCTGCTGATCGAAGTGAATGAAGGCTTCAGTCGCCTGACCGGTTTCAACAGCGCCTTGTCGGTGGATCGTTCGGCGCTGGACCTGGGGCTCTGGGTTAACCTCAACGAGCGCCGGCAGATGCTCGATCTGCTGCAACGCGATGGCTTCGTGAAGGACTTCAGCTGCCATATCCGGCGCAACGACGGGCAGATACGGCTCTGCGAAGTCTCCAGTCGCCCGCTGCCTATCGGCAGTGAGGACTGCATGCTGACCATCGCGCGCGACATCACCGAGCGCTACCTGATGCAGGAAAAGCTGCAACAAGCCGCCACCGTATTCGAAAGCACCGCCGAAGGCGTGTTGATCACCGACACACAGCAGCATATCAGCGCGGTGAACCGCGCCTTCACCGAAATCACCGGCTACAGCGAAACCGAAGCCTTGGGCCACACGCCACGACTCCTGGCTTCCGGCCTGCATGACAGCGCGTTCTACGCAGCCATGTGGCACCAACTGACTGACGAGGGACACTGGCAAGGGGAGATTTCCAACCGGCGCAAGAACGGCGAGCTTTACCCCAGTTGGCTGACCATCAGCGCAGTGCGCAACCGGGACCGGCAGACCACGCATTTCGTCGCGGTCTTCGCCGATATCTCCAGCCTCAAACATGCCCAGGCGCGGCTGGATTACCAGGCTCACCATGACCCTCTCACCGGGCTGCCAAATCGCACCTTGTTCGAAAGCCGCTTGCTGACGGCCCTCAACAGCCAGCAGGAGAACGGCGGCCAGGGCGCGGTGTTGTTCCTGGACCTGGACCGCTTCAAACATATCAATGACAGCCTCGGACATCCGGTGGGCGACCTGCTGCTCAAAGGCATCGCCGTACGTTTGCGCGAACAGCTGCGCGATATCGACACCGTTGCACGCCTGGGCGGCGACGAGTTCATCATCCTGTTGCCAGGCCTGCAGCAGCCCAGCGATGCCGAACACATCGCACAAAAACTATTGAACTGCTTCGCCGCGCCCTTCCAGGCCGGAGAGCATGAGTTTTTCATCAGCGCCAGCATTGGCACCAGCCTCTACCCGAAGGATGGTTGCGATGTCGCCACGCTGATCAAGAACGCCGACGCGGCGATGTACCGCTCCAAGGCCAAGGGCCGCAACCGGGTCGAAAGCTACACCTGCGACCTCACCGCCCAAGCCAGCGAGCGCGTCGCCCTGGAGCACGAGCTGCGACGGGCCATCGAGCGCAACGAGCTGTCACTGGCTTTCCAGCCAAAAATCAGCCTCGCCGACAATCGCCTGGTGGGCGCCGAAGCACTGGTGCGCTGGACTCACCCCACCTTTGGCGACGTGCCCCCGGAACACTTCATTCCGCTGGCCGAAGAAAACGGCATGATCCTGCAAATCGGCGACTGGGTGCTGGAAAACGCCTGTCGGCAACTGTGCAGATGGAACAGTACTCACACAAGCCTTGGTCCCTTGTCGGTCAACCTGGCCGGCGCGCAACTGCGTCAACCCAACCTGCTGGGACGCATTGAACAACTTCTGCGGGAAAACCAGCTCCAGCCCGGCCTGTTGCAACTGGAAATCACCGAAAACTTCATCATGAGCCAGACCGAAGAAGCCCTGACGGTGCTACACCAGCTGAAAAAGCTCGGTGTTCAATTGGCCATTGACGATTTCGGCACCGGCTACTCCTCCCTGAGCTACCTCAAGCGCCTGCCGCTGGACATCCTCAAGATCGACCAGTCCTTCGTCCGCGGCCTGCCCGACGACCCACACGACGCAGCCATCGTGCGGGCAATCATTGCCCTAGGCCGCAGCATGCAATTCACCATCATCGCCGAGGGGGTCGAAACCCTGGCCCAACAGCAATTCCTGGCCGAAGAAGGTTGCGAACAGATCCAGGGCTACATCGTCAGCCTGCCCCTGTGCGCCGACGAGTTCGCCGCAACGTTTCTGCGTGTGACCGTATCGGATTTTTCGGATAGCACAGCCGAGAAACCGTCGCTATAATCCGCGGCCTACTGAGGGCCTATAGCTCAGTCGGTTAGAGCAGAGGACTCATAATCCTTTGGTCCACGGTTCGAGTCCGTGTGGGCCCACCACCTTTGAAGCCGCGCATTGCGCGGCTTTTTCGTGTCTGCTCATTCACCACGATTTTCACGAACAGTTCCGCGCACGGCTTGATTGCAGCAACCACATCCGGCACCCGTTCGCTCAGTCCAGGCAAGCGGTCGAACACCAGCAGTTGCTAGGCTTTTCGTACAGAGCCTAACGGCTAACATCCTCTCCGACCGGGCCTCTGCCAGGCTCACGTGACAAAAAACGATACACTGTTCCCGATAACCCTACCCCCAACGAGACCCTCATCATCGCCAGCCCCAGCCTTCCCCGACTGTTCCTCGAACTGCTATGGCAAATCAGCGTGCTGGTCGTGCCAGCCTTTTTCGTCACAGTGTTACCGCCCATCCTCGCGCTTTCGGTGGTGCTGTTTTTCGGGCTGTTGATGGCGATAGCAGCACGCCTGGGCCGCTTGTCCGTCGGGCGCGGTTGTGCGCGGTTGATGATCAGCGCGGTATTTGGCCTGGGTTTCAGCCTGGGCAGGGCCCTGCCGGAGTGGTGGGATATCCTGGTGCCCATGGTCAGCATCTTCGGCGGGCTCGCGTGTGTCAGTGTCTGGGAACGACGCCTTGGCCTGGTGAAGGTGAGCGTGAAGGGGCCAAGTGCCTGGGGCGGAAGCGAGCCGCAACACACCCCGGAAGGCGAACCGATCCGGGTGTTCAACCATGGTGAAATCGCCATGGGTGGTCCCACTTATTGCGACTATCTGTTCCCCGACGGCGTGCTTCTGCAAGGCCTGGGCTCCTCGGCGGTGTTCTCCAGCGACGGACGTTATTTTGCCGCGACGGTGCCGTCCCGGCAGCGTTGGGGACTGGTGCTCCTCGACCGTCAGCAGCGCCAGGTCTACCGTTGTGCCGACAGCGAGTTCTGGGAGCTGGATACCTTTGATCTCGACGCCTTGAGCGGTCGCCACAGTCCGTTGGTGGACGACAGCGTTCGCCAGACCCGACTCGATGAGCTGCTGCAAACGGCCAGTGTCAGTCAATTGATGCCCGTCGCCGATCTATGGCTGGAGCCCGACTGGAATCCGCAAAGTGCTCCTCGGACCTTCGAGCGGCGTTCAGCCGATGGCCGACAGTGCCTGACAGGCGAGATTGTATTGCCTGCGAGCTTCCGCGACCTCGATCAGCCCCTGCAACCGTTGCAGACGCCACGCTATGCCGCCAGCGTCAATGGCCAGCCGTCCGGCCTGGTGATGGCGGCCGATACCCCGTTGGTGTGGAGCAGCGATCAGCGCGCCCTGGTGTGCCAGGCCCAGGAGCAAACCGCTCACCCCGACGGCGACCGGTACTGGTTGTGGCAAATCGACGAGGGCTGGCGCGTGCTCCCCTCGCCCTGGGTGAGGAGTGACGCCGAGCCCTCTTTTTACTGGCATGAGGTGTTGAGCCTCGACGCGCATCGCGTGCATATCGGCGCATACCTCGACTACCCACGTCCGTCCCAGGGCCGGTATGGCTATCGTCTGGACAGCATCCACAGCGACACCGAAACCCAGGCCGGCCATGACGCCCAAGGGCGCGCGCAGGTGGCGGAATTCAAACTGACCCGCATGGCGCTGGTGATGCCTTTGGACAGTCCAGGCCGACGAGGCGACTCGTGCATCGAGACGTTGCCGATGTTGGGTGGCGTATGCGCTCAATTGGCGTGGCTTTGCGACAATCAAGACGGGCTGGGCGGTTACCGCTGCCAGATCGGTGACTGGAGCTTGCCGGGCCGCTGGCTGCTGGATCACCGGGTCTCTGATTGCGGACGCTACCTGGCGCTGTTGTCGTTTGACGGCGCAACGTCGGTGGCAACCCACGCAGCGGTGGCCGACCTGAAGGAACGCCGCTTGCTGGAAGGGCCGGCCATGTGGGTCGCTCGCCTGCTGGATTTCCGTGATGGTCGCCTGAGCCTGGCAGTGGTCGCGGGCCGTCTGGATCAAGGCCTGGACGGCAGCCCGCTGCAACGTTTCAACGTCCCCGCGCCGCCGGCCGGTGGCGATCCGTCGTTCTGTCGTCCCGATGAGCAATACCGGCTGTTCTACAACACGGTGGAACTGCAACCGACCGATGCACAGCTGCGCCGCGTCGCGCCTTGGCGCCTGGTGGATCGCCCGCAAGCCGCCACTGCCGAAGGCGATTTCATCCAGCCTGCGCCGGGCCAGCAGGATGCCGCCTGGCTGTTCGGCAGCGAAACGGAATACGCCGACAGCTGGGTACGCACGGGTACACCGCGGCTCGGCGGCCATCTGCTGACGGCCTCCGGCTGCGCGCTGACGGACCTTGCGCCCTCGATGATCTGGTCCGCCAATGGTCGCTATCTGGCCTTGACTTGCCTGATGACGGACGTGACAGAACAGTGTGGAAACTATCGGGGCTGGCAATTGCTGCTTCTCGATGTGCAGGCACGCACGCTGCGGGTGCATTCGCAATGGCTGGGGCACCGGCCGCTGTTCGAAGCCTTCGACGATGAACACGTGCAGGTGCGTTGTTTCGAACAGGATTGGGAAGCAGAAGGCGAAGACGATCAAGACCCGGGCTCGATCCAGTCATTGCCCCTGGCGCTCTTGCTGCAACAACCACCGGAGCAGTTGGTGTGCCAGGACGGTCGGTGGTTCAGGCCCTCACAGCTGCACCTGGCTGCGGCCTGGCGAGCGTTGGCTGTGCCTGACATGGGCTATTTCCAAGCCGAGAGCCTGTAACATGCCCGTCATTGATGCCTACGCCGGAGCCCGCCTTGCCTGACACCCGCCCTCCCGTCCTCGACGAAATCGATCGTCAACTGATCGCTGCCCTGCAAATCAATGCCCGGGAAAGCGTCGCCATGCTCGCCCGACAGCTGGGCATCGCCCGCACGACCGTCACCTCGCGACTGGCGCGCCTGGAAAAGACCAAAGTGATTACCGGCTATGGCGTGCGCCTGGGGCAACGGGTCATCGACGGCGGCTTGCAGGCTTACGTCGGCATCAAGGTCCAGCCACGCTCCGGCAAGGACGTGCTACGACGCCTGAGCGCCATGGCCCAGGTCCAGCAATTATGCGCCGTCAGCGGCGAGTTCGATTACGTGGCCTGGCTACGCACGGACTCGCCGGAGCAACTGGACCAATTGCTGGACCAGATCGGCAGTGTGGACGGGGTGGAGAAGACCACCACCTCGATCATTCTCAGCAGCAAGATTGATCGGGGGCAGCCGGTTTAAGCCCCTGGCGGACAACCCCCATCATGTGTGTTGGGCGAAATTTTCGATCCTGACCTGCCCCTCCGGGAAGGTCGCGATAATCTCCAACTCGCCGCCCATGGCACGTATGTAGTTGCGCAAGGTGCTGATGTACATGTCCGTACGGCGCTCCATTTTCGAGACTGCCGCCTGGTTGATGTGCAGTGCCTTGGCCAAAGCGTCCTGGCTCAGTTCCTGCGCCTGACGCAACTCGTGCAACGGCATTTCTGCACGCAACTTCTGATACAGAGCCTGCGTTCGAGCCTGGGACTCAGGCGAACGGCGCGCCATCAAGTCGGAAAATTTCTTAGCCATTGTCAAAGCCCTCTCTCTTCAGTACTTCCAAGTGCTCGTCATAGAGGCGCTTCGAGAGCGAGGCAAGAGCGCGAAGGTCGCGCTCATTGCCTGCATGCGAATATTACTGATTAGGCTGAATGCCATGTTGCGAGACGGCACTGAATGGCGGTGACGAGTGGTAGGGGTAAGACAGTTGCTCCCACATGAGGCAGTATTCGTCATTAAGACAGGCAATCTCGTCGAAAAGCACAGGCATGATCCAAAACGACGACACATTGCGTCTTATTAACGTATCCCACGCTCCCTAGAATGGCTGGCATCTTTCCTATACTCAGACGCGAACATCGCGTCGAGTCGCCATCAAGGTCAGCCATGAACAAGAACAATCGCCACCCAGCAGACGGTAAGAAGCCCATCACCATTTTCGGCCCGGACTTTCCTTTCGCCTTTGACGAGTGGATCGAACATCCTGCCGGCCTGGGCAGTGTTCCGGCCCATAACCACGGTGCAGAAGTGGCGATCGTCGGGGCCGGGATCGCCGGCCTGGTGGCGGCGTACGAGTTGATGAAGCTGGGCCTCAAGCCGGTGGTCTACGAGGCCTCGAAGATGGGTGGGCGCTTGCGCTCGCAGGCGTTCAACGGCGCCGAAGGGGTGATTGCCGAGCTGGGGGGCATGCGGTTTCCCGTGTCGTCCACGGCCTTCTACCACTACGTCGACAAACTGGGGCTGGAAACCAAGCCGTTTCCCAACCCGCTGACCCCAGCGTCGGGAAGCACCGTAATCGACCTTGAAGGCCAGACCTATTACGCCCAGAAACTGGCGGACCTGCCCGCACTGTTCCAGGAAGTGGCCGACGCCTGGGCCGATGCCCTGGAAGACGGTTCGCGTTTCAGCGAGATCCAGCAAGCGATCCGCGACCGCGACGTGCCGCGCCTCAAGGAGCTGTGGAATACCCTGGTGCCGCTGTGGGACGACCGCACCTTCTACGACTTCGTCGCCACCTCCAAGGCATTCGCCAAGCTCTCGTTCCAGCACCGTGAAGTGTTCGGCCAGGTCGGCTTCGGCACCGGCGGCTGGGATTCGGACTTCCCCAACTCGATGCTGGAAATCTTCCGCGTGGTGATGACCAACTGCGACGACCACCAGCACCTGGTGGTTGGCGGTGTTGAACAGGTTCCCCACGGCATCTGGAAACACGTGCCGGAACGCTGCGCGCACTGGCCGCAAGGCACCAGCCTGAGCTCGTTGCACCTGGGCGCCCCTCGCAGCGGAGTGAAGCGCATCGCCCGCGCCGACGATGGCCGGTTCAGCGTGACCGATGTCTGGGGTGACACCCGCGAATATGCCGCGGTGCTGGTCACCTGCCAGAGCTGGCTGCTGACCACCCAGATCGAATGTGAGGAAGCGCTGTTCTCGCAAAAAATGTGGATGGCCCTGGACCGCACCCGCTACATGCAATCGTCGAAGACCTTCGTGATGGTCGACCGGCCGTTCTGGAAGGACAAGGACCCGGAAACCGGACGTGACCTCATGAGCATGACCCTCACCGACCGGCTCACTCGTGGCACGTACCTGTTCGACAACGGCGACGACAAGCCGGGGGTCATTTGCCTGTCGTACTCGTGGATGAGCGACGCCTTGAAGATGCTGCCGCACCCGGTGGAGAAACGCGTAAAACTGGCCCTCGATGCCCTGAAGAAGATCTATCCCAAGGTCGACATCGCGGCGCGGATCATCGGCGATCCGATCACCGTCTCCTGGGAAGCGGACCCGCATTTCCTCGGCGCATTCAAGGGCGCCCTGCCCGGTCACTATCGCTACAACCAGCGCATGTACGCACATTTCATGCAGGACGACATGCCGGCCGAACAACGCGGGATCTTTATCGCCGGCGATGACGTCTCATGGACACCTGCCTGGGTCGAAGGCGCCGTGCAGACCTCGCTCAATGCCGTGTGGGGCATCATGAAGCACTTCGGCGGTGAAACTCACGCCGCAAACCCCGGTCCAGGTGATGTGTTCCATGAGATCGGGCCGATTGCCCTGCCCGAATAAAAGGAGTTGTCGATGCGTGTAGCCCTCTACCAATGCCCACCGCTGCCACTGGATCCGGCCGGCAACCTGCACCGCCTGCATCAAGTGGCACTGGAGGCCAAAGGCGCCGATGTGCTGGTGCTGCCGGAGATGTTCCTGACCGGCTATAACATCGGCGTCGACGCAGTGAACGTATTGGCCGAGGTCTACAACGGCGAATGGGCGCAGCAGATCGCACGCATCGCAAAGGCCTGCGGCCTGGCGATTGTCTATGGCTACCCCGAGCGCAGCGAAGACGGGCAGATCTTCAACTCGTTGCAGTTGATCGACGCCCACGGGGAACGCCGCGCCAACTACCGCAAGAGCCACCTGTTCGGCGACCTCGATCACGCGATGTTCAGCGCGGGTGATTCAGCGTTGCCGATCGTGGAGCTGGCTGGCTGGAAGCTTGGCTTCCTGATCTGCTATGACCTGGAGTTCCCGGAAAACGCCCGGCGCCTGGCCTTGGCCGGCGCCGAACTGATCCTGGTGCCGACGGCCAACATGCAGCCCTACGACTTTATTGCCGACGTCACCGTGCGCGCACGGGCCATCGAGAACCAGTGTTTCGTGGCGTACGCCAATTACTGTGGGCACGAAGGTGAGTTGCAGTACTGCGGCCAAAGCAGCATCGCCGCCCCGGATGGCAGCCGTCCGGCGCTGGCCGGGCTGGACGAGGCCCTGATCGTGGGTGAGCTGGATCGTCAATTGATCGAGCAATCCCGTGGGGCCTACAACTACCTGCACGACCGCCGCCCTTCTCTCTACGTCGACTTGCTTGAACACTGAGCCGGGCTAATCCGCTAGCATGAGCGCATCCTTGTCCTGGAAGCGCTCATGCCGGCCCCCGACACCCTTCACGCTCATACCCAAACCCTGACAAACGGCTTGCAGGTGACATTGCGTCACGTGCCCGGCCTCAAGCGCAGTGCCGCCGTACTGCGCGTGGCAGCCGGCAGCCATGATGCGCCCCTGGCCTGGCCGGGATTGGCGCATTTCCTTGAGCATCTTTTCTTCCTGGGCACAGAACGGTTTCCCACCGGCCAGCACTTGATGGCCTACGTGCAACGACACGGCGGCCAAGTCAATGCGCGAACCGGCGAACGCAGCACGGATTACTTCTTCGAACTGCCACCGGACGTCTTTACCGAGGGACTGGAACGGCTGAGCGACATGCTCGCCCACCCGCGCCTGGCTGAAGCCGATCAGTTGCGCGAGCGGGAAGTGCTGGAGGCTGAATTCATCGCCTGGTCCCAGGACGCCACGGCCCAGCGACAATTCGCCTTGCACGACGGATTGTCGCCTGGCCATCCGCTACGAGGCTTTCATGCAGGCAACCGCGACAGCCTCGCCGTGACAACGCCAGAATTCCAGACGGCGCTGCTCGATTTCTATCAACGGTTCTACCGAAGCGGCCAGATGACCCTGAGCCTGGTCGGCCCGCAAAGCATCGAGGCATTGAGGGCACTGGCCGAACAGTTCGGCGACAACGTACCGAAGGGCGAGGCGACAGCCAGGCCCGTGCCGCCGCCGCTGATGGCGGCCTCGCAGCCCAGTTATCAACAGGCCAGCGCCGGTTGCCTCGATCTGCTGTTCGCCTTCGAAAACCTTCCCAGCGCCTCGCCGCAGGCACTGGCCTTTCTCTGCCACTGGCTGAACGCCCACAAGCCGGGCGGCCTGCTTGCCACGTTACGCCAGCGCACCCTGGCCGACAGCCTCAAGGCCACACCGCTGTATGAATTTGCCGGACAGGCGCTGCTGCACATCGAGCTCCAGGTCGACAACGACCCGGCGCAGGAGGAGATCCACTCGTTGCTGCAGGACTGGCTGGGGTTCTTTGCCGCTCAGCAGGATTGGCCTCTCCTGTGCACCGAGTTCAACACGTTGTTGCAGCGTCGCCAGGAAACCGCCGGTGCCTTGCAATTGGCACGCTGGGACAGCGAGGGGCGCAACGGCCCGCTGTCAGACGGTGATCGGGGGCAGCTCAAGGAAATACTCGGGCAGTTAAAGCCGGCGGCTAACGTCACGGGACAATGGCAACTGCCGGCGCCTAATCCGTTCCTGCAAACACCCAACGAGCTGCCGCGCGAATCATCCCGCGCCGGCCTGATACGCGGCCAGACCAGCGCCCACCGCGGTTTGCGCACGTTCGCCCAGGACCGTTCCCGGGGCCGGCGAGAGCGTGCGCCGATACCGTTCAGCCAGGCATGGGCGCAAGACACTCCGGAAGGCGCGGTGTACCTGCGTTGGCGCTGGGCGACAGCCGCCCCGCAGGACCTTCAAGCCAGGCTCGACTGGCATCTGCAGGATTTGCGTGAAGACGCCCGACAGGCCGGCGTAGACGTCATCGTCGAGTCCTCCGCAAAGCAATGCCTGCTCAAGCTGACGGGTTTGCAAACCGCGATGCCGAAGGTGCTTGAACACCTCCTGGCGAAGCTTGACCCAGCGCTGCCCCAGGCCCCGACCAGACGCGAAACGCCCGTGATACCGATTCGGCACCTGTTGAAACAGTTGCCCGATTGCTGCCTGGGACACATCAAGCCTGCAACCTCCACATGGCCTGACAACCTGTGGGCTTCGGCCCAATGGGACGGCCTGGCCGTAGGCCTGTCGGCAGCGACCCAGGCCGCACTGGGCCAGGCGCTGGCCCAAGTGCCGGGCATTGCCTGTGAGGAAGGCGAACCGACGCCAGCCTCCGCGCAATGGACATGGCACACGCTCCCCACCCACGGCGATGAACAGGCCCTGCTGCTGTTCTGCCCCGCGCCCACCCAGGAATTGTCCGACGAGGCCGCGTGGCGCCTGCTGGCGCAGCTGTGCCAGGCGCCGTTCTACCAGCGCCTGCGCGTCGAGTTGCAGTTGGGCTATGCCGTGTTCAGCGCCGCGAAGCAGATCAACGCAACCACCGGTCTATTGTTCGGTGCCCAATCGCCGAACGCCTCGGCAGCACAGTTGATCGGTCATATCGAACAGTTCCTCAGCGACTTGCCCGGGCTGATCCAGCAAGTCGACGAGACCGCCCTGGCCAGCCAGCAGCAAGCGCTCGCCGCCCAGTTCCAAGGCACTGCATTACCCTGCGCCCAGGCAGCCGAACTGCTCTGGCAAGGCAAGCTGGCGGGCCGCTCGTCGGATTATCTGGAGCAATTGGCCAAGGCTATCCTGCGTCTGGATCGCTCCCAACTGGTGGCAGCTGCCCAGCGCTTGATCGACGGCGAGGGCGGACGGCGTTGCCTGAGCAACGGAGAATGTCTGGGGGAGCGCTGGCAAAAGGCAGAGTGATCGTTTCAGCCTGGACAATGAGCTGTCTTCCAGGGTCGCGGTCAAGAAAATGTCAGTGCCCGTACCATAGGGAGCTAAGTATCTGAACATCTCCTGTCGGTAGTGGACTATATGTATAGGTCTCACCGACCCATTCGAACCACAGCATCGCCACCAAAGGAGTATTTTCATGACCTGGTCCAAACCCGCATATATCGACCTGCGTATCGGCTTCGAAGTCACCATGTACTTCGCCAGCCGTTGATGGCTGCAGGCGGTAGCACGCCACATCACGCCTCGGTCAGCCGGGGCGTTTTTCATTTCGGTTTGCAGAGGGAGCGGCCATGTTCGTCCAGATTCTAGGTTCCGCCGCCGGCGGTGGTTTTCCTCAGTGGAACTGCAATTGCGCCAACTGTGCCGGTTTTCGCAACGGTAGCCTGCGGGCCCAGGCGCGCACCCAGTCGTCCATCGCCCTGTCCGATGACGGTGTGAACTGGGTGCTGTGCAACGCCTCGCCGGACATCCGCGCCCAGCTCCAGGGCTTTGCCCCGATGCAGCCCGGCCGCGCCCTGCGCGATACCGGTATTGGCGCGATCATCCTGATGGACAGCCAGATCGACCACACCACCGGCTTGCTCAGTCTGCGCGAAGGTTGCCCGCATCAAGTCTGGTGCACCGACATGGTCCACGAAGACCTGAGCAGCGGCTTCCCACTGTTCAACATGCTCACCCACTGGAACGGCGGATTGAGCTGGAATCGCATCGAACTCGACCAGAGCTTCACCATCGCCGCCTGCCCGAACCTGCGCTTCAGCCCCCTGCCGCTGCGCAGCGCCGCACCACCCTATTCACCGCATCGCTTCGACCCGCACCCGGGCGACAACATCGGGCTGGTCGTCGAGGACCTGCGCACCGGCGGCAAGTTGTTCTATGCCCCGGGCCTGGGGCAGGTCGACGAGTCGTTGTTGCAGATCATGGCCGGCAGCGACTGCCTGCTGGTGGACGGCACGATGTGGGACGACGATGAAATGCAACGCCGCGGCGTCGGCACCCGCACCGGCCGGGAAATGGGCCACCTGGCCCAGAATGGTCCGGGCGGCATGCTCGAAGTGCTGGAGCATTTGCCGAAGCAGCGCAAGGTGCTGATCCACATCAACAACACCAACCCGATCCTCGATGAAGACTCCCCCGAGCGGGCCGAGTTGGTGCGACGCAATGTCGAAGTCGCTTACGACGGCATGAGCATCGAACTGTAGGAGCGCCCGAAATGACTGATACACCATTGACCACCGCAGAATTTGAAGCAGCCTTGCGCGCCAAGGGCGCCTTCTACCACATCCATCACCCGTACCACGTGGCGATGTATGAAGGCCGCGCCACTCGCGAGCAGATCCAGGGCTGGGTCGCGAACCGTTTTTACTATCAGGTGAATATCCCGCTCAAGGACGCTGCGATCCTCGCCAACTGCCCGGATCGGGCAATCCGCCGGGAGTGGATCCAGCGCCTGCTCGACCATGACGGCGCTCCCGGCGAAGATGGCGGCATCGAAGCCTGGTTGCGGCTGGGCCAGGCGGTGGGCCTGGACCCCGATCAACTGCGCTCACAGGAACTGGTGCTGCCCGGCGTGCGCTTTGCGGTGGACGCCTACGTCAACTTCGCCCGCCGGGCCAGTTGGCAGGAAGCCGCCAGCAGCTCGCTGACCGAGCTGTTCGCCCCGCAGATCCACCAATCGCGCCTGGACAGCTGGCCGCAGCATTACCCGTGGATCGACCCGGCCGGCTACCAATACTTCCGCAACCGCCTGAGCCAGGCTCGTCGTGACGTGGAACATGGCCTGGCGATCACCTTGCGCCACTACACTACCCGCGAGGGCCAGGAGCGCATGCTGGAGATCCTCCAGTTCAAGCTGGACATTCTCTGGAGCATGCTCGACGCCATGAGCATGGCCTACGAATTGAACCGCCCGCCCTACCACAGCGTGACCAAGCAACGGGTGTGGCACAAAGGGATTGCCTTATGAGTTTCGACCGCAGCAAAACCCCGCGCTGGCGCCCCGGCTACCGCTTCCAGTACGAGCCGGCCCAGAAAGGCCACGTGCTGCTCTATCCTGAAGGCATGATCAAGCTCAACGACAGCGCTGCGCTGATCGGCGGCCTGATCGATGGCGAGCGGGATGTCGTAGCCATCATCGGCGAGTTGGCGAAGCAGTTCCCCGACGTGCCGGAACTCGGTGATGACATCGAGCAATTCATGGAGGTCGCCCGTGCACAGCACTGGATCGAACTTGCCTGAAACCCCAGGCCTGCCCCCCAAGCCTGAAGTCGGCCTGCCCCTGTGGTTGCTGGCCGAGCTGACCTATCGCTGTCCGCTGCAATGCCCGTACTGCTCCAACCCACTGGATTTCGCAGAACAGGGCAAGGAACTGAGCACCGAGCAGTGGTTCAAGGTCTTTCGCGAAGCGCGAGAGATGGGCGCCGCGCAACTGGGTTTTTCCGGCGGCGAGCCGTTGGTGCGCCAGGACCTGGCCGAACTGATCGGCGAGGCGCGCAGGCTGGGTTTCTATACCAACCTGATCACCTCCGGCATCGGCTTGACCGAACAGAAAATCAGCGACTTCAAGAAGGCCGGCCTGGACCATATCCAGATCAGCTTCCAGGCCAGCGACGAGCAGGTGAACAACCTCTTGGCCGGCTCGAAGAAAGCCTTCGCGCAGAAACTGGAAATGGCCCGGGCGGTGAAAGCCCATGGCTATCCGATGGTGCTGAACTTCGTGACCCATCGGCACAACATCGACAAGATCGACCGCATCATCGAGCTGTGCATCGCCCTGGAAGCCGACTTTGTCGAGCTCGCCACCTGCCAGTTCTACGGCTGGGCGCAGCTCAACCGCGTCGGCCTGCTGCCCACCCGGGAGCAACTGGTGCGTGCCGAGCGCGTCACCAACGAATACCGCGCCAGGCTGGAAGCCGAGGGCAATCCGTGCAAGCTGATCTTCGTCACCCCGGACTACTACGAAGAACGCCCCAAGGGCTGCATGAACGGCTGGGGCAGTATTTTCCTGACCGTCACGCCGGACGGCACAGCCCTGCCCTGTCATGGTGCCCGGCAGCTGCCGGTGCAATTTCCCAACGTGCGCGACCACAGCATGCAGCACATCTGGTACGACTCGTTCGGCTTCAACCGCTTCCGCGGTTATGACTGGATGCCCGAACCGTGCCGCTCCTGCGATGAAAAAGAGAAGGACTTCGGCGGCTGTCGCTGCCAGGCGTTCATGCTCACTGGCGACGCCAGCAACGCCGACCCGGTGTGCAGCAAATCCGAACACCACGGGGTGATTCTCAAGGCGCGTGAAGACGCCGAGCACGCCACGCAAACCATCGAACAACTGGCTTTTCGCAATGAACGAAACTCGCACCTCATCGCCAAAGGCTGATCCTTTCAGCGCCGCCCAGGCCGTTGCCGCCGGGGTCGACTTTGCCGAACTCAAGCTTGGCCCCTTGGGCCTGTTCTGGAACGAATACCGCCCCGAAGACGGCGCCTGCCGGATCTGGCACTGGCACGAGGGCCAGCGTCGATGCCTGACGCCGGACGGCTTCAGCGTGCGCAGCCGGGTCTATGAATACGGCGGTGGAGCGTTCTGCCTGAGCGATGACGGCGTGCTGTTCGTCAACGAAGCCGACCAACAGTTGTACCACCATGCGCTGACCGATGAGCAGCCCGTGGCGCTGACCTGCGGTGACTGCCGCTATGGAGACATTGGTTTTGCCTGCGGCCAGGTGCTGGCCGTGGAAGAACAGGCCAACCAACACCGCCTGGTATCGCTCGGGTTGGCGGATCAGCAGCGGCATCTGCTGGCGGAAGGTGCGGATTTCTACGCCGCGCCAACCGTCAGCCCGGACGGACGGCGACTGGCCTGGATCGAATGGAGCCGCCCGCATCAGCCCTGGACGGCCACGCGGTTGATGCTGGCCAAACGCGATGCTGCGGGTTGGGGTGAACCGTGCTGTGTCGCGGGCAACGGTGAAGAAGAATCCCTGCAACAACCGCGTTTCGACGCCGCCAGTCGCCTGTATTGCCTGACTGATCGCGGCGGTTATTGGCAGCCCTGGGGCGAGTCGGACCACGGCCTGGAATCGCTGCCCGCTGCCGAAGCCGATCACGCCCCGGCACCATGGCAGATGGGTGGCTGTACGTGGCTGCCGCTGGACGAGCACACCTACCTGGCGAGCTGGACCGAAGCGGGCTTCGGACGACTGGGCCTGTATCGTCGTGACGTGATCGATGAAGACTTCACCGCAACCTACAGCCGCTTCCGCAGCCTGGCGCTGGATGAGCGGTTCATTTACGCCATCGCCGCCTCACCCACCCGCCCGGCGGCGGTGATTGCGATTGAACGACAAAACGGCGAAGTGACGGTCCTGGCTGGTGGGATCGCACCGTTGCCCGTCGAACAGATCAGCCGTCCCCATCCCCTGCGCTATCCGTCGGCGTCGGGCGAGGCTCACGGATTCTTTTACCCGGCGATGAATGCCCAGGCGAAACCGCCTTTGGTGGTGTTCATCCACGGCGGCCCGACGTCGGCCTGTTACCCCTCGTTCGATCCGCGTATCCAGTATTGGACCCAGCGCGGCTTCGCCGTGGCCGACCTCAACTATCGCGGCAGCAGCGGCTATGGCCGGGCGTATCGGCAAGCGTTGCATTTGAAGTGGGGCGCCGTGGATGTCGAAGACGCCTGCGCGGTGGTCGCCTACCTGGACAAACAAGGCCTGGTCGACGGCCGTCGTGCCTTCATCCGGGGGGGCAGCGCCGGTGGCTACACGACCCTTTGCGCCCTCGCGTTCCGTGATGTATTCCGCGCCGGCGCCAGCCTCTACGGCGTCAGCGACCCCATCGCCCTGGGCCGCGTCACGCACAAGTTCGAAGCCGATTACCTGGACTGGCTGATCGGCGACCCGCAGCGCGACATCGAACGCTACCGCGCCCGTACCCCGCTGCTACATGCGCAACACATCCGTACACCGGTGATTTTCTTCCAGGGCGAACTGGACGCCGTGGTCGTACCGCAGCAAACCCGCGAGATGGTCAGGGCGCTGCAGGCCAACGGCATCGCGGTCGAGGCACACTACTACCCCGACGAGCGCCATGGCTTTCGCAAGGCGGCGAACCAGGCGCATGCGTTGGAGCAGGAGTGGTTGTTTTATTGCAGGGTAATGGAGAACCGACTTTAGAGACGACGATCACCTGTGGCGAGGGAGCTTGCTCCCGCTCGATCGGTCCGACGCCTCGGATGCAACGATCGCCAAAAAGCGGGGGCCGCTCCGCGACCCAGCGGGAGCAAGCTCCCTCGCCACAGATACAAGCTCTACGTACAGAAATTTCAGCGCTTGGCGATGATGTACACCGCATGCACGATGCCGGGAATGTAACCCAACAGCGTCAGCAGGATATTCAGCCAGAACGCGCCGCCGAAGCCCACTTGCAGGAAAACCCCCAGTGGCGGCAACAGGATGGCGATGATGATGCGGATGAAATCCATGGTGGGGCTCCCTGATCGACGATGGCTAAATTGCCATATAGCTCATTGACCCCTGACCGCTTGTCAGGGTTCAGTGCAACGCAAACCGGAAGCGCCCTGGTGGTGTGCACCTGATACGGAACAAAAAACGCGGGCAAAAGAAAACCCCGCCGAAGCGGGGCTTTGCAGACTGTTTCCCTGACATCCATTTCACTCCGCCATCCTGGCAGAATCCTACGTGTCCCTGTTTTGCTTTTGCGCATCCTGCGCGACGTCCATGTGCAGTAGATTAGTCGTGGATCCAATTGGCCGATAGAGGACAAACGCCAGCACGTTATGTAAGCAATTGCTTACATAACCCTCGCCCCTCAAAACTGCCCGGCGTCCAGCAGGAACAGCGACTCGCTGCCCGCCTTCACCGAAGCGGCCAAGGAATGGATGCGCGGCAACAGGCGGGCGAAGTAGAAGCGCGCCGTGCCCAGTTTGCTGGCGTAGAAATCATCCTGGCTTTCTTTACCCAAGGCTGCCTTGGCCATCAGCGCCCACATGTAGGCGTAAGCGGTGTAGCCGAATGCCTGGAGGTACTCCACCGACGCGGCACCGATCTCATTCGGGTTGCCTTTGGCCCGGTCCAACAGCCACTCGGTCAGCTCATCCAGCGTACCGACAGCCTCGTTCAACGGCTTGGTGAACTCCGCCAGGTCACCGCTCGCGGTGGCGGTGAAGTGGCGGATTTCATCGGCAAACAGTCGGTAGAACGCACCGCCACTGCCGACAATCTTGCGGCCCACCAGATCCAGCGCCTGGATGCCATTGGTGCCTTCGTAGATCTGGGTGATGCGCACGTCACGCACCAGTTGTTCCTGGCCCCATTCACGAATGTAACCGTGGCCGCCAAACACCTGCTGGCCATGGACAGTGGTTTCCAGGCCCAGGTCGGTCAGGAAAGCTTTCGCCACCGGCGTCAACAAGGCCACCAGGTCCTCGGCGCGTTTGCGGGTGGCCGGGTCTTCGCTGAACTTGGCGGTGTCCAGTTGCATCGCCACGTAGGTGGAAAAGGCCCGGCCGCCCTCGTTCGAGGCCTTCATGGTCAGCAGCATCCGCCGTACATCAGGGTGGACGATGATCGGATCGGCCACTTTGTCCTTGTTCTGCGCGCCGGTTGGCGAACGGCTTTGCAGGCGGTCGCGGGCATATTCGACGGCGTTCTGGTAGGAACGCTCGCCGGAGGCCAGGCCTTGGATACCCACGCCCAGGCGCTCGTAGTTCATCATGGTGAACATCGCCGCCAGGCCTTTGTTCGGCTCGCCCACCAGGTAACCCACGGCTTCATCGAAATTCATCACGCAGGTCGCGGAGGCCTGGATGCCCATCTTGTGCTCGATCGAGCCGCAGGTGGCCGCGTTGCGCGCACCCAGGCTGCCGTCGGCATTGACCATGAACTTGGGCACCAGGAACAGCGAGATCCCTTTCGGGCCGGCCGGGGCGTCCGGCAGTTTCGCCAGCACCAGGTGAATGATGTTCTCGGTGAGGTCGTGTTCACCGCCGGTGATGAAGATCTTGGTGCCGCTGACCTTGTAGGAACCGTCGGCCTGAGGTTCGGCCTTGGTGCGAATGATCCCCAGGTCCGTCCCGGCATGGGGCTCGGTCAAACACATGGAACCGGCCCAGACACCGGCGTACATGTTCGGCAGGTACGCCGCCTTCAATTCTTCGCTGGCGTGGGCGTTGATCGACAGGCACGCCCCGGCGGTCAGCATCGGGTACAGGCCGAAGGACAGGCTCGCGGAATTGACCATCTCCTCGACCTGGGCCGAGACGGCCTTGGGCATGCCCATGCCGCCGTACGCCGGATCGCCTCCGACGCCGACCCAACCGCCTTCAGCGTAAGTTTTGTAGGCCTGTGGGAAACCTGCTGGCGTGGTGACGGCACCGTCGGCCCAGTGACACCCTTCTTCGTCGGCCGCGCGGCTGAGGGGCGCGATGCTCCTGCTGGTGACCTTGCCGGCTTCTTCCAGGATCGCTTCGACGGTTTCGGCGTCTACGCTGTCGGCCAGGGCCGGCAGTTCGGCCCAGAGTTTCGCGACCTCGAACACTTCATTGAGGACGAAGCGCATATCGCGCAGGGGCGCTTTGTAGTCAGCCATGGCAAACCTCGCAGGATCTAAACAGTTGGTTCGTAAGAAAACGGTTTTTGCAGTGGCTTGAGTGTACCTCAACAACTTTTGCGACACATAGGGTCAACCTGTGACCGTATGGTTATTTTCAGTCACTTTAAAGAGTGGATTGTCAATCGTGGCGAGGGAGCTTG